>DATMVL010000044.1:0-12911 GCA_035563175.1 Rhodoglobus sp.
ATCGTGACCGTCATCACCGACCCGACCGCGAGCGCGCCGTCGACGACCACGGGCTGCTGCCGGGCCGCGCCGACGGCGAGGATGCCGGCCTGCGGCGGGTTGATGATCGCCGAGAACTCGGTGATGCCGTACATGCCGAGGTTCGAGACGGCGAACGCGCCGCCCTCCAGCTCGTGCTGGCGCAGCTTGCCCTCCCGCGCCCGGCCGGCGAGATCGGCGACCGCCGCGGCGATCTGCGAGAGGGACATCGTCTCCACGGCACGGATCACCGGGGTGACGAGCCCTCCCTCGATCGCCACGGCGACGCCGATGTCCACGTGCGCGTAGCGGCGCACCGCGGACTCGCCCCAGGTGGCGTTCGCCTCCGGCACGTCGACGAAGGCGGCGGCGCAGGCCTTCAGCACCAGGTCGTTGACCGAGATCTTCACCGACGACGACTCGTTGATCTGCTTGCGCAGCGCGAGCAGGGCGTCGGCCCGGCAGTCGGCGACCACGTAGAAGTGCGGCACCGTCGACTTGCTCTCGGTGAGCCGTCGCGCGATGGCCTTGCGCATCATGGTGTGCGGAACGTCGTAGCCGTCGTCGGTCGCCGTCGCCGGCTCGGCGACCGGCGCGGGAGCGGGCTGCGGTACGGGCGCGGGCGTCGCCCGCACGCCATCCAGGTCGCGGCGGACGATGCGTCCGTTCGGCCCGCTGCCGGTCAGGCCGGCGAGGTCGATGCCGCGCTCCCTGGCCAGGCGGCGCACGATCGGGCTCGCGAACAGCCGGTCGCCGTCGCGGACCGGTTCGGCGGATGCGGACTGCGCCGGCACGTCCGGTGCGGTGGCCGGCGGGCCGGGCTCCGGTGCCGTCTCGGGTTCAGGCGCTGGCGGAGCGGTCTCGGGGGTGCTCGGCGCCGGCTGCTCGGGAGCGTCGGCCGGGTCATCCGCCGACTCCCCCTCGGCCCCGAGCACCGCGATCGGGTCGCCGACGTTGACCGCGACACCCTCCTGCACCAGCAGCTTCAGCACGGTGCCCTCGGCCTCGGCGGCGTACTCGACGACGGCCTTCTCGGTCTCGATCTCGGCCAGCGGGGCGCCGATCTCGACGGCCTGGCCGGGCTGCACGAGCCAGGTCTGGATGGCGCCCTCGGTGACCCCGGCGAGCGCGGCGGGCATGCGGACGACGGTGGCCATCAGCGGGCTCCCATCGCGGCACGCATCCGCTCGAGTCCCTCGACGACCTCCTCGGTGCGCGCGATAGCCGCGCGCTCGAGCACCTTCGAGATGCTGGGGCTGGCCTCGCCGCCGGTGACCCGCTCGACCGGCTGGTCGAGCCAGTCGAAGCAGCGGCGCTGGATCTCGTCGGCGAGCCAGCCGCCGTACGAGGTGCCGCGGGCGCCCTGCTCGACGATCAGCACCGCGTTGGTCTTGCGCACGCTGGACTCGATGGTCTCCCAGTCGATGGATGCCCGGTCGAGCCAGCGCAGGTCGATC
Source organism: Rhodoglobus sp. (assembly GCA_035563175.1). Taxonomy (GTDB): domain Bacteria; phylum Actinomycetota; class Actinomycetes; order Actinomycetales; family Microbacteriaceae; genus Rhodoglobus. The sequence goes on from DATMVL010000044.1 coordinate 1,476, forward strand.
AACTCGGCGTCGACGCCGGCCTGCTCGATCGCCTCCGCGGCGTGGCCGACCATCGAGAGGTAGCTGATGACGGTGAGGTCGGAGCCCTCGCGGCGGATGGCGGCCTTCCCCGGCGGCAGCACGTAGTCGAGGTCGCCGTCGGGCACCCGGTCGGCCTTGGCGTAGAGGTCGATGTGCTCGATGACGAGCACCGGATCCTGCAGCGCCAGCGCCGCGTTCATGAGCCCGACGTAGTCGGCGGCCGTCGAAGGTGCGACGATGCGCCAGCCGGGGGCGGTGGCGAAGATGCCGGCCGGGTCCATGAGGTGCTGGGAGCCGTAGCCCGAGCCCATCGCGACCTTGGTGCGCAGCACCAGCGGCACCGGGTTGTCGCCGCCGAACATGTGCCGCGCCTTGCCGATCTGATTGAAGACCTGGTCGGCGGCGACCCACATGAAGTCCGGGTACATGAACTCGACCACGGGCCGGAACCGGCCGTCGAGCGCGAGCCCGCCGCCGAGACCGGTGAAGGCGTTCTCGCTGATCGGGGTGCCGATCACCCGATCCGGTCCGTACTTCTTCGCCAGCCCCTTGGTGGCGCCGTTCGTGCCGCCATTGAGCCGGTGCACGTCCTCGCCCATCACCACGATGCGCTCGTCCTGCTCCATGCGCCGGTCCATGACCGCGGCCACCGCATCCACGAACTTCGTGTCGCGCCAGCCGCCCTCGTACTCCGTCGGATCGCTCTGGTCGAGGTCGGTCAGCTCGCTCGCGTCGCCGCGCACCCCGACGTTGACGAAGCCGGGGTCGGGCCACAGCGCCGGCTTGATGCGCCGCTTGCCCTCGTCGTCGGGGTCGGTCTCGAGCAGCTCCTGCACCGCGGCGGACATCGCGGCCTGAGCCCGCGCTCGCAGCGCGTCGACCGCATCCTGGTCGATGAGCCCGAGCGTCATCATCTCCGTGGCGATGCGCTCGAGCGGGTCGCGGGCGCGCCATTGGCCCTCCTCCTCCTTGGAGCGGTAGCCGAAGGCGCTGCCCGGGTACGGGCCGTTCTGGTGGAAGAAGCGGTAGACCTCGGCTTCGACGATCGCGGGGCCGTCGCCGCTGCGCATCCGCTCGGCCGCGGCCTCCATCGCCAGGTGCACGGCGAGCGGGTCCATGCCGTCGACCCGCCAGGAGGGGATGCCGAAGCCCTGCCCGCGCACGGAGAACCGCGGGTCGGCGGTGACCTCGTCCGCGCGGGTCGAGACCGCGTACAGGTTGTTCTCGATGAAGAAGCAGACCGGCAGCTTCCAGGCCGCGGCGAGGTTCATCGACTCGAGCACCGAGCCGATCTGGCTGGCGCCGTCGCCGAAGTAGTTGATGGTGAGGTCGGTGGTGCCGCCGTGCTTCTGCGCCCAGGCGTTGCCGGTGGCCATCGGGGCACCGCCGCCGACGATCGCGTTGGTGCCGAGTGCGCCGGCCTCGAACCACTGCAGGTGCATCGATCCGCCGCGGCCGCGGCAGTAGCCCTGGGCGAGTCCGAGGATCTCGGCGAGCGTGCGCTGCAGCACCTCCTGCACCGGCGCCTGGATGTCCGCCCGCGGATCCATGGCTCCCTGCGTGACGTGGGTGAGGGCCTTCGCCAGGAACTGGTGGTGACCGCGGTGGCTGCCGTTCACCGCATCCGTCGACCGCAGTGCCACGATGGAGCCGACGGCGCCGCCCTCCTGGCCGATGCTGGAGTGGGCGGGCCCGTGCACCAGGCCCTCGCCGGCGAGCTCGAGCACGGTCTCCTCGAACGCGCGGATGAGGTGCAACTGGGTGAGCATGCTGCCGAGCAGTGCCGGGTCGGCCGCTTTCCAATCCGCGGGCGTGGTGGTCAGTTCGGTCCAGTCCACGCCGGTCTGGAGACGTCGTTGTCGAGCCATGCCGACACCGTAACGCCGATTGTTTACAATCGCAACGGCTGCAGGCACAATGGAGCGAGCGCGCGGCGAATTGCACCGTGTGTTGTATCCGATGACGAGGGAGTCGCGATGAGCCTGCCCGGGATGCGCGGCATCGACCACATCGGCGTCACCGTGCCCGACCTCGATCAGGCGGAGCGGTTCTTCATCGACGTGCTCGGCGCGCAACCGGTCTACACGCTCGGCGAGAAGCGCGCGGACGACGACTGGATGCAGCGCACCCTCGGGGTGCACCCGCGCACCGTGATCCGGGAGATCCGGTTCCTGCGGCTGGGCAACGGCAGCAACATCGAGCTGTTCCACTACGACGCCGCCGACGGACAGGCCGGGCCGCCGCGCAACAGCGACATCGGGGGGCATCACCTGGCGATCTACGTCGACGACCTGGACGCCGCGGTCGAGCACCTGCGCGCGCACGGGGTCGAGCTGATGGGCGAGCCGGTCGCGAGCCGGCAGTCGGCGCAGGGGCAGCGCTGGCAGTACTTCCGCGCCCCGTGGGGCATGCAGTTCGAGCTCGTCAGCTTCCCCGACGGCAAGGCCTACGAGCGGGATGCTCCGGTGCGGCTCTGGCACCCGGCGAAGCCAGCAGAATGAGCAGTGTGACCGACACCATCGCGCACGGCGCCACCGGCATCCGGATCGCCGACTCGCTGCGCGAGGCGATCCTGGCCGGGGAGTACGAGCCGGGCGCGCGCATCCGCCAGGAGGACCTGGCCGAGGCCCATGGCGCGAGCCGGCTGCCGGTGCGCGACGCCCTTCGCCAGCTCGAGGCGGAGGGGCTCGTGACGCTCGTCGCCAACACCGGCGCCTGGGTGTCGCGGCTGAGCCTCGCCGAGTGCGAGGAGATGTACCAGATCCGCGAGCGGATCGAGCCGCTGCTGCTGCGCTACAACGTGCCCCTGCTCGAGGACGAGCAGCTCGACCGCCTGGACGAGCTCGCGACCGCGATGGAGCACACCGACGACGTCGAGCGCTTCCTGACGCTCGACCGCGAGTTCCACCTCGCCTGCTACGGCGCCGCGCGCACCTCGCTGCTCGGCGACACCGTGCTGCAGCTGTGGAACCGCACCCAGCACTACCGCCGCGCGTTCATGCGCGTGTTCCGCCCGAGCGACCGCAGCGTGCACCACGAGCACCACCTGTTCGTGGCGGCGCTGCGGCGCCGCGACGCCGACGAGTGCGAGCGCATCCTCGCCGCCCACATCCGCCGCACCCGGCTCGAGCTCGCACGGCATCCCGAGATCTTCGCCGACTGAACCAGGACCCACGACAAGGAGCGTCATGGCCATCGCCACCATCAACCCGACCACCGGTCAGACCGAGCAGACCTTCGAGCCGCACGACGCGGCCGAGGTGCAGCGGCGCATCGGGCAGGCGCAGTCCGCGTTCGAGGCGCTGCGCGACACCACCTACGCCCAGCGGGGCGAATGGATGCGCGAGGCCGCCAACCTGCTCGAGGCCGACGTCGACCACCTGGCCCGCCTGCTCGTCGTCGAGATGGGCAAGCCGCTGCCGCAGGCCGAAGCCGAGGTGCTCAAGTGCGCCAAGAACATGCGGTTCTACGCCGACCACGCCGAGTCGTTCCTGGCCGACGAGCCGCTGGACGACCCGTCGCAGGTGAACGCGTCCTCGGCCTGGACCCGGTACGAGCCGCTCGGCGTGGTGCTCGCGGTCATGCCGTGGAACTACCCGCTGTGGCAGGTCATCCGGTTCGCGGCTCCCGCGCTCATGGCGGGCAACACGGGACTGCTCAAGCACGCATCCAACGTGCCCCAGTCCGCGCTCTACCTCGACACCCTGTTCGAGCGCGGCGGGTTTCCTTCGGGGTCGTTCCGGGCGCTCCTCATCGGCTCGGCCGAGGTCGCGGCCGTCATCGAGGACCGCCGGGTGAAGGCGGTCACGCTCACCGGCTCCGAGCCGGCCGGCCGCTCCGTCGCCTCCACCGCCGGATCGCAGATCAAGAAGGCCGTGCTCGAGCTCGGCGGCTCCGACCCGTTCCTGGTGATGCCGTCGGCCGACCTGGAGGCCGCCGCGACCACGGCGGTGAAGGCGCGCATCCTCAACAACGGGCAGTCGTGCATCGCCGGCAAGCGGTTCATCGTGCACGCCGACGTCTACGACCGCTTCGCCCAGCTGTTCGCCGAGAAGATGAACGGACTCACGGTGGGCGACCCGCTGGAGGCCGGCACCGAGGTCGGGCCGCTCGCCACCGCATCCGGTCGCGACGACCTGGTCGAACTGGTGGACGACGCCGTCGCCAAGGGCGCCCAGGTGCTCGCCGGCGGCTCGGCGCCCGAGGGCCCGGGCTTCTTCTACCCGCCGACCGTGCTCGCCGGCCTCACCGACGAGATGCGCATCGTGCTCGAGGAGGCGTTCGGACCGGTCGCCTCGCTCTACCGCGCCGAGGACCGCGAGGACGCGCTGCGCATCGCGAACCAGACCACGTTCGGCCTCTCGAGCGCGGTGTGGACGCAGGACGCCGAGGAGGAGGCCTGGTTCGTGCGCAACCTCGACGCCGGGGCCGTGTTCATCAACGGCATGACGGTGTCGTACCCGGAGCTGCCGTTCGGCGGCATCAAGGACTCGGGCTACGGCCGCGAGCTCGCGGCGGCGGGCATCCGCGAGTTCTGCAACCTCAAGACGGTGTGGAAGGGCTGATCGTGCGCGTCGGATTCCTGGGCCTCGGGAACATGGGGCGGGCGATGGCCGGGCGACTCGTCGCCGCCGGGCATGACGTCGTGGTCTGGAACCGCAGCCCCGAGGCCGCTGCCGAGCTGGTCGCCGCCGGTGCCAGGCTGGCCGCCGACCCGGTCGAGGCGCTGGCTGCGCCCATCTCGTCGTCGATGCTCGCGGACGACGCGGCAGCCGAGGCCGTGCTCACCGCTGCGAACCTCGGGGACGCCCCGGGACGCATCCACGTCAATCACGCCTCCATCTCCGCCGCCGCCGCCGACCGGCTGGCGCGCATCCACGAGGATGCCGGCGTCGGCTACGTCGCGGCTCCGGTGCTGGGCCGGCCCGCGGTCGCAGCCGCCGGCGATCTGAACATCCTCGCCGCCGGCCCGGCGGCGCTCGTCGAGGAGGTGCTCCCCCACCTCGAACAGCTCGGCAAGCGGGTGTGGCGACTCGGCGAGCAGGCACGTCAGGCCAACGTGGCGAAGATCTCCGTCAACTACACGATCCTGCACGCGCTGCAGGCGATGGCCGAGGGCATCGCGCTCGCCGAGTCGCACGGCATCCCGGCCACCGACTTCACCGACCTGCTCGCCGGCACCCTCTTCCCCGGCCCGGTGTACACCGGGTACGGCTCGATGATGGCCGAGCGTCGCTACCGCCCCGCCGGGTTCTCGATGGCGCTGGGGCTGAAAGATCTCGGGCTCACGGAGGAGATCGCGGCGGAAGCCGTACTGTCGCTGCCGACCGCTCCCGTGCTGCGGGATCGGTTCGAACGGGCCCTGTCCGACTCGGAGCTCGCCGGCCTCGACTGGTCGGCGATGGCCGAGGTGACGCGGCGGCGCTGAGATCCCCGCTCGACCCCGCGTGTAGCCTAGATTAACGCTCACGGTCGCCTCCGGCGCCGACGAGCGAGAGGACGCGCCATGACGGAGTCGATCGGCGCGCGCATCCGGGAGGCGCGGATGGCGCGTGGCATGAGCCTGCGCAGCGTGGCCCAGTCGGTCGGCGTCTCGGCGAGTCTGATCTCGCAGGTCGAGACGGGCAAGACCCAGCCCTCGGTGTCGACGCTCTACGCGATCGTGAACCATCTCGGCATCTCGATCGATCAGCTCCTCGACGTGGTGGCGCCGGCGGAGCCGACTCACCTGTCGCTCGCCGCCGACGCGTCCATGCCGACCGTGCAGCGCGGCGACGAGAACGCGGTACTCGAGATGGAGAACGGCGTGCGCTGGGAGCGGCTGTCGGCGGGCGCCGGCGGGCCGGCGGATGCGCTGCTGGTCACCTACGACCCGGGCGCCGCGAGCTCGGTCGAGGGCAAGCTCATGCGGCATGCCGGCGTCGAGTACGCCTACCTGCTCGAGGGCGAGCTCGTGCTGCAGCTCGAGTTCGACGAGCACGTCATCCGGGCCGGGGACTCGCTGCACTTCGACTCCGTACGACCGCACCAGTACGTGAACCGGGGCTCGGTGCCGGCGCGCGGCGTATGGTTCGTCGTCGGCCGTCGACAGCACAACTCGTCGATGCCGTCGGCCCCCGGAGCCGCTCACCCCGACGGTTCGCTCTCCTCCGCCGTCGACGTGCTGCGGGCGCTCGACACGCTCTAGCGGTGCACGGCCTCGCGGGCCCCGGACGCCCAGGGGTCGACGAGCGTCTTGATCCGGGTCGACCGCCCCTCGGCGAGCGGCCGGAGCGCGCCGTCCACCACATCATCCAGCGGCAGCACCTCCGGCGCGAGCAGCGCCCAGTCGTCGCGGGAGCCGAGCAGCCGCACCGCCTCGGGGATGTCCGTGGCGAACACATGCGCGTTCGTGCCGATGACGGTGTGCTCCCGCACGGTCCAGGCACCCAGGTCCACCTCCACCGGCCCGTGCTGGATGCCCACCGGCACGATGGTCGTCCCAGGCCGAGCCGCTTCCAGCACCGTCGCCAACCCGGCACGGGAGCCGCTCACCTCGAAGAAGACGTCGACATCCATGCCGAGCTCGTTGATCCGATCGGTCAGCGGCGCCTCGCCCGCTCGCAGCACGTGCTGGGCGCCGAGGCGCTGGGCGAGGTCGAGCCGTGCCGGGTCGAGGTCGACGACGAGCAGTCGCGCGCCCGTCGCGGCAGCCGCGATGGTGAGGAAGGCGCCGATGCCACCGGCCCCGACGAGCACGGCGTCCTGACCATGCCGCAACCCCGACCGCCGCACCGCGTGCACTGCGATGGCGAGCGGCTGCGCGAGCGCGAGGGTGTCGAGCGGCAGCCCGGTGCCGCTCACGTCGAGCAGCACGCCCGCGGGTACGATGGCGTAGCCGGCCAGGCCGCCGTCGACCTGGAGGCCGGCGGTGCGGTACGAGCGGCAGAGGTTGGTTCGGCCCTCCCGGCACGGCTTGCACCGCCCGCACGAGATGCCGGCCCCGCACACGACGGTGGCGCCTTCGGCCAGGCCGTCGACCTCCGTCCCGAGCGCGTCGACGATACCGACGAACTCATGACCGAGGATGACCGGCGGCGTCGACTGCATCGGGCCGTGGAAGAGCTCGCTCGCGTCGGTGCCGCACACGCCGCACACCGCGACGCGTACCCGCACCTCCCCGCGACCCGGCTCGGGGACTGCGCGAGGCTGCACCTCGAGCACGCCCGGCTCGCGGTACACGGCCGCCCGCATCACAGCGTTCCGCCGGCCGGCAGCGGCAGCTGGACCGCGTGGCGGGTCGCGATCATCCACCCGAGCCAGCGCTCGTAGACGGCCTTGTGCGCGTCGGAGTCCAGGTAGCGGGTGAGCCCGGCCTCGTCGTCCACGACCGCTGCGACGGCGAAGTCGGCGCCGGGCCGCAGCCGTAGGTTCTCGCCCGCATGATAGCTGCGCAGCACGTCGAGGTCGGCGGCCATCGCGTGCAGGTCGGCCGTGAGACCGGCGATGTCGTCTGGCCCGACCTCGGGCACGAAGGTGAACGTGGCGATGTGCAGGATCACGGGAACTCCTCGGTGAGATTCAGTGTCACTGTACAACCGGCGGAGCTTCCAGAGGGTCGGACGCCATTGTGTACAGTGAGGGCGTACTGCGGCTCGGGAGGGAGCGGATGAGCGACTCGACGATGCCGGGACCGCGACGCGGCGCGGGTTGGATCACCCGCATCGCGATCATGGCCGGCCTCGGTGTCGCCGTCATCTACATCCCGCAGCCGATCCAGCCGCTCGTGGCGGACGAGTTCGATCTCCCGCTCGAGGCCTCGGCGGGCGGCGTCATCGCCGCACAGTTCGGATACGCTGCGGGCGTCTTCCTGCTCGTCGCGCTCGGCGACCGGGTACGGGCGCGTCGTCAGGTCGCGACGCACCTCGTCGGCACCGCGCTCGCGATCGCCGTTGCGGCGATCGCACCGTGGAACGAGCTGTTCGTGGTCGCCTGCTTCGTCGCCGGCATGGGCGCCACCTACGGGCAACTGCTCGTGCCGGTCGCGCTTCGGGCCGTGCCGGCGTCGGCCCGCGCGGTCACGACGGGCGTGCTGGTCGGCTCGTTCCTGGTGGGGCTGTTCCTGGTGCGCACCGGCCTGGGAGCGCTGGCAGACCTGCTGGGATGGCGACCCACGCTGCTGGTGTGCGCCGCGGTCATCCTGGCCTGCACCGCCCTGCTGTCGGCGGTGCCCTCGGTGCCCGTGACGGATCCGCCGAGCTACCTGCGCCTGCTCGCGTCGCTGCCGGGCATCATGCGCCGCAGTCCCGCGCTCGTGCTGATGACCGTCGCGCACGCGTGCGTCTTCGCCGCCTTCGCCACCCTGTGGGCGACGAGCATCGTCTTCGCGGTAGCGGAGCTCGACTTCGACGTCGCCCGCGCGGCGCTGCTCGGGCTGGCTGGCCTCGCCGGCGGCGCGACGACGGTGCTGCTGGCGCGGGTGTATGCGCGACTGAGCCGCCGCACCGGCCTCATGATCACGATCGGCGCGGCGCTGGCCGGCGGCATCGCACTCGCCGTCGGCTCGTCGGTGACACCGATCGTCGTGATCGCCCTCTACCTCGTCTCGGCCGGGATGGTGGGTTCGCAGGTCTTCACGCAGGCGCGCGCGCTGCAGGCCGTCGACCCCGCTGAGAGCGGCCGCGCGAACACCGTGTACGTCACGGGCACGTTCGTGCTCAGCTCGATCGCCATCGCGGTGGGCTCGGCGGTGCAGCGCGGCTTCGGCTTCGAGGCCGTCGCGCTCATGTGCCTCGCGTTGCTGCTGGCCTCCGCGACGACCCTGACGGTCGCGTGGAGACGGCAGCTGCTGTGACCTCTGCTGTGTCGTCTTGATCAGTAGGGGTTCGCGACGAAGAGGTCCTGCGCGGGGAACCGGGTGAGCACCTCGATGCCGTAGTCGGTGACCACGACCTCCTCCTCGATCCGCGCGGCCGAGATGCCGTCGGAGGCCGGGCAGTAGGTCTCCATGGCGAAGACCATGCCGGCCTGCAGCTCCACGGGATCCTGCATCGAGTTCAGCCGGGAGATGATGGGCCGCTCGTGCAGGCCGAGTCCGAGTCCGTGCGCGAACTGCAGACCGAAGGCGGCCAGCTCGTTGTCGAAGCCGAAATCCGTGGCCTTCGGCAGCACCGCCGCGACCTGGTCGGAGCCGACGCCCGGCTTGATCGCATCGAGCGCCGCATCCATCCATTCCCGGGCTTGCTTGTACGCGTCGCGCTGGCTCTCCGTCGCCCACCCCACCCCGAAGGTGCGGTAGTAGCAGGTGCGATACCCGTTGAACGAGTGGATGATGTCGAAGAACGCCTGATCCCCCGGCCGGATGATGCGGTCGGTGAAGTTGTGCGGGTGCGGGTTGCACCGCTCACCCGAGATCGCGTTCACGGCCTCCACCTGGTCGCTGCCGTACTCGTACAGCCGGCTGTTGGCGAGCGCGACGATCTCGTTCTCGCGCACGCCTGGCTTCAGCGCCTCGGCGATGTCCTGATACACACCGTCGACCATGGCGGCCGCCTGGTTGAGGAGCATGATCTCGTCCTGGTTCTTGATGACCCGGGCGTCGAGCATCCGCTGCTGGGCGTCGGCGACCCGGATGCCCTGCCGCTGCAGCTCGAACAGGAAGGGCGGCTCGACGATGTCGAGGCCGAGCGGCGCGTCGGCGAGCCCGGCCTCCGTGAGCAGGGACTTGATCTCGGTCACGGCGTCGCGCATCAGCCCGGCGCCGTCCGGGTCGACGGCCCCCCGGAAGCCCAGGAAGCCGGCCCGGTAGTTCTCGTCGGGCACCCAGTCCGAGTAGAGCTTGTGGTGCCGCACCGCCGAGCCGAAGTCCCACAGGATCGGGTCGCGACCGCGCATGAGCAGCGCGTACCTGATCATCTTGTCGCCCAGCGCCCCGCCGATCCAGGTCTGCGTCGTGTACCGGATGTTGTAGAAGTCGAAGAGCAGGAACGCCCCGCACTCGCTGGCCTCCAGCGCCGCCTTCGCCCGGTCCAGCCGGTACGAGCGCAGCCGGTCGAAGTCGACGCGGTGCTCGTAGTCGACGCCGTTCTGCCCCGGGGCGCCGATGGGGCGCACACCGGCGGGCCGCTGGGACGGCCGCTCGAAGCGGCGGGCGGGCCCGTGGTCGTGGCTCACGGCCGGGGCTCCAGGCCGTCGGTGACCTGCGCGCCCTCGCTGCGGATGTCGAGCCCCGACCCGTGCGCGATGGTCATGATGAGCGACGCGAAGTCCTGATCCACGTTGCCGTTGCCCACCTCCTGCGCGACGAGGTTGCGGGTCACGCTCGCCACGGGCATCACCACGCCGAGGTCGTGGGCGGCTTCCAGCCCGAGGTCGAAGTCCTTCTGCAGCAGCACGTTCGTGAACGTGGGCGTGAAGTCGAGGTTCACCAGCGCGGGCGTCTTGTACTGGGTGAACACCGACCCCATCACCGAGTCGTTGAGGAACGAGAGGAAGTCGGCGCGCGTGACGCCGGCCTTCTCGGCGAGCACGGTGATCTCGGCGACGGACTGGATCACGACGCCGAGGAACACGTTGTGCGCGATCTTCACGATGCGGGCCAACTCGCCCTCGCCGACGTAGGTGACACCGCGTCCCCAGGTCTGCAGCAGCGGTTCGACCTCGTCGAAGACGTCGCGCGGGCCGGAGGCCGCGACCGTGAGCTTGCCCGCCGCGATGACCTTCGGGTTGCCGGAGACGGGCGTGGCGAGGAAGCCGGTGCCGCGCTCGCCAGCGGCGGCGCGGATCCGCTCGCTGATCTCGACCGACACGGTGGAGGCGTCGCCCACGATGCGCGGCGCGCGCTGCGGGTCGGTGAGCAGCCCGCCCTCGCCGAGCATGACCTGCTCGAGGTCCTTCGGCGCCGAGACCATGCTGAAGACGACATCGCGGCCGGCGAGGTCGACCGGACGGTCGACGATGGTGGCCCCGGATGCCGTGAGCGGCTCGGCCTTGGACCGGGTGCGGTTGTAGACGGCGACGTCGTATCCCGCATCCAGCAGCCTCGTGGCGAGCTGGTACCCCATGCGGCCGGCGCCGATCCATCCGACGGTGGGCTTGGTCTCGGTCATGCTGTTCCTTCCTTCGGTGCTTGCAATCGTTTGCGCCGGCGGCCGCGGAAACGGTCTCGCCGACGAGGGTGGTCAGTCGGCGGGTGCGGCGGCCACGACGTGGAACTCGAACCGCAGGCGCGGGTCGGTCGCCAGCCGGGTGATCTGCAGGGTGGTGCTGGTGGGGATGTGCCCGCCGAACCACTCCCCCTGGTACGCGTTCACGACATCCTGATCGCCCTCGATGTCGGTGAAGAAGCGGATCATGTTGACGACGTCGTGGCGCTCGCAGCCGGAGGCCCGCAGGGCCAGGTCGAGGTGCTCGAATGCGTTGCGCACCTGCCCGGCG
>DATMVL010000045.1:0-3530 GCA_035563175.1 Rhodoglobus sp.
GATCGGCGGCTGGGTCGCGCTCGCCGTGATCCTCGCGCTGCTGGCCGCACCCGCCGCCATCCGCGCGGTGCGCCGCCTGCGCCGCTACGCCGCGGTGCGAGCCGGTTCCGGCGCCACCGCGTGGGCCGAGCTGCAGGACACCATGCTCGACCTCGGCAGAGCGGTCGAACCGGCGACCACACCCCGGCAGTTCGCGCAGACACTGCTCGACGCGGGTGCCCCCGAGGACGTCACCGCGCGCCTGCTGGCCGCCGTCGAGCACGAGGCGTATGCGCCGACCCCGCAGCCGCCGACCACCCGCGACCTGCGGCGGGCGCGGTGGGCGCTGACCGAGCATGCCGCATTCGGCACCATCCTGTTGTCGATCGTGTGGCCGCGGTCGCTCTTCGCCGGCTGGCTGCCGCAGCACCGGATCGCGCTCGCGGACTGACGCGTCGGCGGCTCCGGCCACCTGCACCTGGACGACGCCGTCCGAGCGGCGCCGTGGCAGGCCTACTCGTCGAGCGGATCGAACGCGAGCACCGGCCGGCCCGACGCCGGATGCCGCAGCACCGTCGCGCGCACCCCGTACACCCGCTCGATCAGCTCGGGCGTGAGCGTCGGCTCGGTCTGCCCCGCCGCGACCACGCGACCGTCGCGCAGCACCACCACCCGGTCGGCGTGCGCCGCGGCCAGCGTGAGATCGTGCAGTGCCGCGACCACCGCGACACCGCGTGCGGCGAGTGTGCGCAGCACCCTCAGCACGGCGAGCTGCGCCGCGACGTCGAGGTGGTTCGTCGGCTCGTCGAGCACCAGCAGCCGCGGCTGCTGCGCCAGCGCCCGAGCCAGCACGACCCGTTGGCGCTCGCCTCCTGAGAGGGTGCCGAACTGCCGGCCGGCGAGCTCGGCGATGCCGGCCGTCGCGAGGGCGTCGGCGACCGGAGCGTCCGACTCGGCGTCGCCGAACAGGCCCTGGTGGGGCATCCGGCCGAGGCCCACCACCGAGGCGACCGTCATCGCGGTGTCGGTCGCGGTGTCCTGCTCCACGAAGGCGGACCGCCGAGCCCGATCACGTCGGCTCAACGCGAACAGGTCGACGTCGTCGAACAGCACGACGCCCTCCGCCGGACGGTGGATGCCCGCGAGCGCCCGCAGCAGCGTCGACTTGCCGGCGCCGTTCGGCCCCACCAGAGCGGTCACCGAACCGGCCGGCGCGTGCACCTCGACCCCGTCGATCAGCGCGCGGTCGCCGGCGAGCACGCGCACGCGCGTGGCGTCGAGGCCGGCCACGCTGGAGCCGGGACTGCGCTCGCTCATGCCAGCCCCCGCCGCCGCGCGAGCAGCACCGCGAACACCGGCGCGCCGATGATGGCCGTCACGATGCCGACGGGCAGCTCTCGCGGGTCGAACACGGTGCGCGCGAGCGTGTCCGCCCAGACCAGGAAGATCGCTCCCACCAGCGCCGACAGGGGCAGCAGCACGCGGTGCCGGGCGCCGACGACGAGCCGCACCGCGTGGGGGAGCACCAGCCCGACGAATCCGATCGACCCGCTCACCGACACCATCGCGCCGGTGAGCAGGGCGGTGGCGACCAGCAGCACCCACCGGGTGGTGGTCACGTTCACGCCGAGCGAGGCCGCCGTGGTGTCGCCGAACGCGAAGGCGTCGAGCACTCGGCCGCCGATCGCGATGGGGATGCCGGCGATCAGGATGGCCGCGAAGGCGATCGCGACGGCCGGCCAGCGGGCGCCCGCGAGCGATCCGAGCAGCCAGCCGAGGATCTCGCGGTACGAGTCGCCGGTCGCGGTCCAGAAGATGACCAGGCTGGCGATCGCGGAGGCGAGCGCCGACACCGCAAGCCCGGCCAGCACGGTGCGGGTCGGGGTGATCGCTCCGAACGAGCCGGCGAGGGCGAGCGTGATGACGAGCGCGGCCATCGCGCCGGCGAACGCGGCGATCGGCAGGGCGACGGCGACGCCGAGCAGCAGCACCGCGACCGCACCGAGTGAGGCTCCCGATGAGAGACCGAGCAGGTACGGGTCGGCGAGCGGATTCCGGGTGATGGCCTGCATGACCGCGCCGGCGATGGCGAGCCCGGCGCCGACCGCGGCGGCGGTGAGCACGCGGGGCAGCCGCAGCTCCCACGCGATCCCGTCCCGCAGGGCGGTCAGCGGGTTCTCGGCGAGGCCGAGGTGGCTGAGCACCGACGCCCACACCTCGTCGACGCGGATCTCGGCGGGCCCGATCGTGATGGCGAACGTCAGCGACAGCAGCAGCGCCACCACGAGCGCGGCGCCGGCGACCGCGGGTGCGACCCTAGTCATTCAGCTCCGAGAGCTGCTCCGCCAGCGACTCGGCCGCCGGCACCGACCGCACCCCCGCCTCCGAAGCGGCGAACGGCAGGATGAGGTAGCGCTGGTGCACGACCGCGTCCAGTCGGGCGGTGGCCGGGTTGGCCTCGAGCAGCTCGCGCTTCGACTCGGCCGTGTTCCAGTCGGCGTCGATCAGCACGATCACGTCGGGGTCCGCGTCGACGACGGCCTCCCAGCTCAGCGTCGACCAGGTCTCGTCGAGGTCGGCGGCGATGTTCTCCAGGCCGACCGTGTCGAGCAGCAGCTGCGGGGCGCCGATGCCGCCGCCGACGTACGGGGTGTCGGTGCCCGATGAGTACCAGAGCGCGGTCAGCCCGCGGTCGTCCGGCGCGATCGCCTCGAGCGCGGCGCGCTGCTCGTCGAGCAGGGGAGCGGCGTCGACGCGGAAGATGTCGGCGACCTGCTGGATCTCGGCGAATACCTCGTCGAAGTCGAGCCGCCCGGGCTGCTGCGCGCTGCGGCATGCGGCGGGCTGCACGTACGACGCGACCCCGAGGGTCGCGAGCTCGTCGCGCTCGCCGGCGGCCTCGGGCGCGAACGCCGACTCCCATCCGGCGTAGACGAGGTCGGGCTCGAGTTCGAGCACCGCCTCCTCGCTCGGCATCATCGGCGCGAGCGACGGAATGCCCTCCGCCTCGTCGGACCACTCCTCTGGCACCGGCCCGTCCTGGAAGGCGGTGCCGACGATCCGGTCGCCGAGCCCGAGCGCGAGCAGCATCTCGGTCGAGGTCGACTTGATCGTCACCACCCGCTCGGGCGCCTCGCGGAACGCGACGTCGACCCCGCAGTTCGTCACCGCGACGGTGTCGGCGGTGGGCTCGGCTGCGGGTGCGGGTGCGGCGGCGGCGCAGCCGGTCAGCAGCAGCGCGGGCAGCAGCAGGGAGAGGGAAGCGGCGCGCATGGAGGTCTCCTCGGGCAGCGGGCGTGCGGGTGTGGACAGCGGGAAGACACCCCGCCGGCCGGACCGCCCCAGACCCGGGACAGTGCATCGCGCCGAGACCGGGCACGAGGACCAGCCCCCAGTCTACCGCGAGAATGGGCGGATGCTGTGGACCGTGATCGTGCCGGTGAAGCCCCCGGCGGTGGGCAAGTCGCGGCTGCGCGGCACCCCCGAGCTCGCGTTCGCGATCGCGCTCGACACCGTGGAGGCGGCCGCGGGTGCGGCGTCGGTCACCGGGG
>DATMVL010000046.1:0-14911 GCA_035563175.1 Rhodoglobus sp.
GCTGGTCCTCGGGCACCGGGATGAGGGTGCCGTCCTCGGCGTGCAGCATCGGGATGGGCGTGCCCCAGAAACGCTGCCGGCTGATCAGCCAGTCGCGCAGCCGGTACGTCTTCGCGGCGCGGCCGGTGCCCTGCTCGGTGAGGATCGCGATGATGCGGGCGATCGCGTTCGACTTGCTGAGGCCGTCCAGCGGGCCGGAGTTGATCATCCGCCCGTCGCCGGTCAGCGCCTCGCCGGTCTCGGCCGGGTCGGTCGAGGGGAAGTCGGGCAGCGAGCCGTCGGCCGGGATGACCGGGATCGCGTTCGTGATCGGCGCGTTGGTGTCGACCACGGTCTTGATCGGCAGGCCGAACGCCCGCGCGAAGTCGAGGTCGCGCTGGTCGTGCGCGGGCACGGCCATGACCGCGCCGTGGCCGTAGTCGGCGAGCACGTAGTCCGCGGTCCAGATCGGGATGCGCTCGCCGGTGGCCGGATTGACCGCCCAGCGCTCCAGCGGGATGCCCGTCTTCGGCCGCTCGGCGTTCTGCCGTTCGATCTCGGTCTGCTGCTGCGCCTGGGTCAGGTACTGCGCGAACGCGTCCTGCACCTCCGGCGTGGAGCCGGCGGCGAGTTCCGCGGCGAGGTCGGAGTCGGGCGCGACCACCATGAAGGTGACGCCGTACAGCGTGTCCGGACGCGTCGTGAAGACGGTGATCGGCTCATCCCGGCCCTCGACGACGAAGTCGACCTCGGCGCCGGTGGAACGGCCGATCCAGTTGCGCTGCATCGCGAGCACCTTCGGGGGCCACGAGCCCTCGAGCTGCTTCAGGTCGTCGAGCAGGCGGTCGGCGTAGTCGGTGATCTTGAAGTACCACTGGGTGAGCTTCTTCTTCACCACGACGGCGCCGGAACGCTCGGAGGTGCCGTCGGCCAGCACCTGCTCGTTGGCGAGCACGGTCTGGTCCACCGGATCCCAGTTGACCCAGCTCTCCTTGCGGTACGCCAGGCCCTTCTCGTACAGCTTCAGGAACAGCCACTGGTTCCACTTGTAGTACTCGGGGTCGCTGGTATGCAGCACGCGATCCCAGTCGAACGACGGCGCGTACTTGTGGAACGTCGCCTTCTGCTGGGCGATGTTGTCGTAGGTCCAGGTGCGCGGGTTCGCGCCGCGCTTGATGGCGGCGTTCTCGGCGGGCAGGCCGAACGAGTCCCAGCCGATCGGGTGCAGCACGTCGAAGCCGCGCAGCCGCCAGTACCTGGCCGGGATGTCGCCGAGCGCGAAGGCCTCGCCATGACCCATGTGCAGGTCGCCCGACGGGTACGGGAACATGTCCAGGATGTACTTGCGCGGCCGCTTGTCGCCCGCGGCGCCCGCGGCGAACGGCTTGAGCTCGTCCCACACCGGGAGCCACTTCGCCTCGATGGAACGGAAGTCGTAGTCGCCGTCGCGCTCGGGTACAGCCTGGTCGGTCACGACGTACCAGCGTACCGGCAGGCGGGTCGGCGCTCAGCCCGATGCCCCGAGCACCTCCAGCAGCGCCGCCGCCTTGAGCTTCACCTCGGCGAGCTCGTCGGCGGGCACGCTGAGCGCCGTGATGCCGCCGCCGGCGCCGACGGTCGCGCCCCGGGCATCCAGGACGATCGACCGGATGACCATGGCCAGGTCGAGCGCCCCGTCGAGCCCCAGGTAGCCGAAGGCCCCGGAGTACACGCCGCGCGGCCGCTGCTCGAGCCGCTGCAGGATGGCGACGGCGGAGCGCTTGGGCGCCCCCGTCATCGACCCCGCCGGGAAGCACGCCTCGATCGCGTCGACCGCGGTCAGCCCGTGCCGCAGCCGGCCGCGCACCGTGCTCACCAGCTGGTGCACCTGCGCGTAGCTCTCCACCGCGAGCAGGCTCGTCACCTCGACGCTGCCGACCTCGGCCACCCGGGCCAGGTCGTTGCGCATCAGGTCGACGATCATGACGTTCTCGGCGCGCTCCTTGTCGCTGGCGGTCAGCTCCTGCCGCAGCCGCCGGTCGACCGCCTCGGTGGCCCCACGCGCCCGGGTGCCCTTGATCGGCCGGGTCGTGACCTCCCCGGCGGGCGACACGTCCAGGAACTGCTCCGGCGACGCGCTCAGCAGGCTGGTCGCGCCGGCCCGCAGCAGCGCACCGTGATGGGTGGGGCTGGATGCCCGCAGCGCCGTGTAGACCGAGACCGGGTCGAACGAGCCGCCCAACTCAGCAGCCGTCGTGAGGCACAGCTGGTACGCGTCGCCGGCGCGGATCGCGTCCTGGCAGGCCGCGATCATCGCCACGTAGGCGTCGTCGGTGTGCGCCCAGTGAGCGGGGGTCCTCGATCGTGCTGCAAGTGCAGGCTTGCGCAAGCCCGAACTTGCAGGCGTCTCGAGCGAGGGCCGCGCCGCGAGCGCAACGAGCACCTCGTCGCGCCAGGCGTGCACGTCGCCGAGCGACAGCAGCAGCACCTCGCGGCGGGCGTGGTCGAAGGCGACCGCGCGGTCCACCCGCGACCAGGCCGCGCGCGGGTGGCGCTCCCCCGCCGGCACCGGCACATCCAGCGTCTCGCCGCGCACCTCGTAGCCGAGCCAGCCGATCCAGCCGAGGGCGAAGCCGGGCGGGGCATCCGTCGTGTCGGCATCGAGGTCGAGCCCGCGCAGGAAGGCGAGCACCCCGTCGGGGAAGTCGGTGACGATCTCGGCGGCGCGACCCAGGTAGCTGCGACCGGCCGTCGCACCCGGGCCGCTGTCGAGCCAGAACGCGTCGTCGGCGTCGCCGCAGACCGCGGCGAACACCACCGCCGGATCGACCCAGCGCCCGAGCGGCGTCACCCGCACCCGCTCGCGCATACCCTGAATCCTATGAGCGAGCCGTCGACCCCACCGGCCATCGCCCGCTGGCGGGACGGCGCGCTCGAGCCGCTGGACTACTGCGACATGACCAGCACGCAGGTCGAGGCCGCCGACTCGTGGCTCTGCCTCGACGGCGCGGTGCTCGCCCTCGACCTGCACCGCGAGCGGTTCCTCGGCGCGGCGACGCATCCCGAGGCCGCCGCCTTCTGGGATGCCGCGGTCGCCGCCGTGCCGGGCGACGGCGCGTGGTTCCCCCGGGTCGAGTCGCACCGCACCGCGGACGGCGGGCAGCGGCTGGTCGCCCGGATGCGACCTGCGCCGCAGCGCAAGCGCGCCGCCGTGCTCGCGACCTGGCATGGGGACGACCCGCGACGGCATCCCGGCGTGAAGGGTCCAGACCTCGAACGGCTCAGCCGCACCCGCACCGCCGTGCAGCCGCTCGGCGCCGACGAGGCGGTGCTGCTCACCCCCGACGGGTACGTCGTCGAGGGGGCGTACTCGGCGCTGCTGTGGTGGCGCGGCGATATCCTCTGCGGCCCGCCGCGGGATGCCGCGTTCGCCCGCGTCGACTCCGTCACCGCCCGGTCGGTGCAGACCCTCGCCGCGGCGCTCGGGCACGACCTGCACGAGGAGGCCGTGACACCGGCCGAGCTAGACGGCACGGAACTGTGGGTGCTCAGCGCGCTGCACGGCATCCGGATCGCCACCGGCTGGGTGGACGGCCCGCAGCTCGCGGAGCTGCCCGGGCGCCTCGCCACCTGGCGGGCGCGGGTCGACCGCCTGCGCAGACCGGTGGCCAGCCCCCGGGATCCGTCGAGCCGCGCTGGCTAGGCTCGGGGTCGTGCACCCCCTGATCGCGCTCGCGGCCGAGGCCGCGGTGAACCCGTTCGACTGGTTCGCCGGCGTGCTCAACGACGTGCTGGTGTGGATCCTCACCACCGTGCAGCTCGTCGACCCGGTGCTGCGCACCTTCCTCGCCGGCTTCGGCATCCTGCTCGAGACCTCGGTGCTGGTCGGGCTGATCATCCCCGGCGACACGGTCGTCATCGTGGCGGCCACCGCCGTGGACGGGCCGGTCGAGTACTTCGCCCTCGCGTTCGCCGTCATCGCCGGCGCGCTGGCCGGCGAGAGCATCGGCTTCGCCCTCGGCAGGTTCTTCGGCCCGCGCATCCGCGCCTCCCGGCTCGGCCGCCGCATCGGCGAGCGCAACTGGGCACGCGCCGAACACTATCTCGACCGGCGCGGGGGCATCGCGGTGTTCGTCTCGCGGTTCCTGCCGGTGCTGCACTCGCTCATCCCGCTGACGGTCGGCATGAGCACCATGAGCTACCGCAGATTCATCGCCTGGACGGCGCCGGCCTGCGCCATCTGGGCCTTCGCGTACGTGTCGGTCGGCACCTTCGCCGCCGGCGGCTTCCGCGAGCTGCTCGACCGGCTGCACTACGCCGGGTACCTGTTCGTCGGTGTCATCGTGCTGTTCCTGGTGGGCACGCTCATCGTGAAGAAGCTGCTCGAGCGCGCCGAGGCGCGGCACATGGACCGGCCGGGCGACGGCGACGCGACGACCGTCGAGACCGACTGACCCGCGCGCCCGGGGCATCCGTCACGGCGCTGTCGCGCCGTTCCGAGGGTTTCGTCGCGGACCGTCGCGGACATCCGCCGCTGGATGCCGCAAGCGCGCAGGGTTCCGGCGGCCGGTACCGGGGCACGGAAAGGGGCGGATGCCGTGGGCACCCGCCCCTGTCGTGTCGCGTCGGCGCTACAGCAGGCCCTGCTCCTCGAGCCAGGCCGCGGCGATGTCCTCGGGCGACTGCTGGTCGACCGTGGACTGCACGTTGAGGGCGACGAGACCCTCGGGGGTGAGCGCCGCGCTGACCTCGTTGATGACGTCGGCGATCTCGCCCGCGACGTCGGAGCTGACCAGCGGGACCACGTTGGAGGCCAGGAACAGTCCCTCCGGGTCTTCGAGGGTCACGAGATCCTCGGTCTGGATGCGCGGGTCGGCGCTGTACACGTTGGCGATGTTGATCGTGCCGGCGAGCAGATCCTCGACGGTGGTGTCGCCGGTCGCGTTGAAGGCGACGGTCACGCCGTACTTCTCCTGGAGGCCGGACGGGCCGTAGGGGCGCTCCTCGAGCTCGGGCGGGCCGCCCAGCGTGAGGGGTGCGGTCACGTCGGCGAGGTCGGCGAGCGAGGTGAGCCCGTTCTCCTCGGCGAAGGCCGCGGTGACGTTGTAGGAGTCCTGGTCGGTGGCCGGCGACTGCTCGAGCACCTCGAGACCCTCGGGCAGCACATCCTGGAGCGCCGCGTAGACGTCCTCGGGCGTCGTGGCGGTGGTCTCGGCGTCGTAGTACTGCAGCAGGTTGCCGGTGTACTCGGGGAAGAGGTCGACCTCGCCGCTCTCCAGGGAGGGCAGGTAGGCGTCGCGCTGGCCGATGCTGAAGTCGCGCTCGACCTCGAAGCCGGCGTTCTCGAGCGCCTGCGCGTAGATCTCGGCGATGATCTCGTTGGAGTAGTAGGCCTGCGACCCGATCACGATCGTGTCGCCGCCCGCGTCTGCCCCGGTGTCACCCGAGTCCAGGGGGTCACTGTTGGCGCACCCTGAGAGGGCCAATGCAACCCCCACCGCGGCCGCCCCGAGGGCCAGCCGGCCTTTGTTCCGTGCTGTGAACATCAGTTCTTCTCTCTCTCGTCGGTGGATGCTTCCACCACCGCGCGATGCCGGGTCGGCTTCTCGCGGAGTTCCGTGACGCGCCCGGCGGTGACACCGCGGGGCACGACGAGGTGCTGCAGCAGGGCGAAGACCCCGTCGAGCACCAGGGCGAGGGCGATGACGACGATGGCGCCGCCCAGGATCTGGTCGAACCGCCGTAGCGGCACGCCCTGGATGATGTAGTACCCGAGACCGCCCAGGTCGACATAGGCGGCGAGGGTGACCGTCGCCACCACCTGCAGCACCGCCGAGCGCAGTCCGCCGATGAGCAGCGGCAGTCCGAGCGGCACCTCGATGCGCCACAGCACCTGCCACCGCGTCATGCCCACCGCGCGGCCGGCGTCGATCACGCGCCGGTCGATCTGCTCGATGCCGCTGTACGCGCCGGCGAGGATCGACGGGATCGCCAGCAGCACGAACGCCGTGGTCGCGGCGAGCGGCTTCTGCAACACCCCGATGACCAGCACCAGCAGCAGGATGAGCCCGAACGACGGGATGGCGCGGGCGGCACCGGAGATGCCGACCGCGACCTCGCGTCCGCGCCCGGTGTGCCCGATCAGCCAGCCGAGCGGCACCGCGATCAGCGCGGCGATCGCGACGGAGAGGAAGGTGTAGAACAGGTGCTCGCCGAGCGCGACCGGCAGCGGCTGCGAGCCGGTGAGCCGGTCCGGCGAGAACAGCCAGCCGAGCGCCTCGAGGAGGAGGTTCATGCGGCTCCACCCGCTGCGGCGCGCTGCAGGGCGCGCCGCCCGGCCCGCCGCGGCGCCCACGGCATCAGCACCCGTCCGAGCAGCACCAGCAGCCCGTCGACGAGAAGCGCGATGAGCATCACCGTCACGACGCCCGAGAGCACCTCCGGCACGATGCGCCGCTGCAGGCCGTTGGTGAACAGGTAGCCGAGGTTGTCGACGCCGATCAGGATGCCCACGGTCGCGAGCGCGATGGTCGAGACCGCGGCGACCCGCAGCCCCGCCAGCACGACCGGGCCGGCGAGCGGGAAGTCGACCGTCCAGAACCGCCGCCACGAGCCGAACCCGACGGCGGTGGCGGATTGGCGGATGGCCGGGTCGACGGACCCGAGCGCATCCGCCACCGACCGGGCCATGATCGCGACGGCGTAGATGGTGAGGGCGATGATGAGGTTCGCCTCGGAGAGGAAGCTGATGCCGAGCACGCTCGGCAGCACCGCGAACAGCGCGAGCGACGGGATCGTGTACAGCAGCCCCGTCACCGTGAGGATGAGCCCACGGGTGAGCCGGAACCGGAAGGCGAGCCACCCGAGCGGGATCGCGATGAGGAAGCCGAGCAGGATGGGCAATGCGCTCTGCCGCAGGTGCTCGAGCGCCAGTCGGCTGATGAGGTCGAGGTTGTCGACCACCCAGGTCATGCGGGGCCTTCCGCCGGCCCGTCCACGAGCACGCCCTGGGTGCGGCCCTCGGTGTCGACCAGCACCGTTCCGCTCGCGGTGCGCTTGGTGTGCAGTGCCCGCGAGCCGCGGTCGACGCCGATGAACGAGGCGACGAACTCGTTGGCGGGCGCGTCGAGGATCTCGGACGGGCTGCCGACCTGGGCGACGCGGGCGCCCTTCTCGAGGATGACCACCTGGTCGCCGAGCCGGAACGCCTCGTCGACATCGTGGGTGACGAACACGACCGTCTTGTCGAGGTCGCGCTGCAACCTGATCGTCTCGAGCTGCAGCTCGTCGCGCACGATCGGGTCGACGGCGCCGAAGGGCTCGTCCATGAGCAGGATGTTCGGGTCGCCGGCCAGCCCGCGGGCGACGCCGACGCGCTGCTGCTGCCCGCCCGACAGCTGGCTCGGGTAGCGGTCGGCGAGCGCGCGGTCGAGGCCGACCGTGTCCATGAGCTCGAGCGCCCGGACGCGCGCCTCGCGCCGCGGCACGCCCTGCAGCACCGGCACCGTGGCGATGTTGTCGACGACCTTGAAATGCGGCAGCAGCCCGGAGCCCTGCATCACGTAGCCGATGCTGCGGCGCAGCAGCACCGGGTCGCGGTCGAGCACGCTCTCACCGTCGATCTCGATCTCGCCCGAGGTGGGGTCGACCATGCGGTTGATCATCCGCAGCAGCGTGGTCTTGCCGCTGCCCGACGAGCCGACGAAGACGGTGGTCTTGCGGGATGGGATCACCAGGTCGAAGTCCTGGACCGCCACCGTGCCATCCGCGAACCGTTTGGTGACGCTACGGAACTCGATCACTCGCAACCCCTCGCATTCGGGCACGGTCAGCCGCGGGACGCGACTGATCCAACCGTATTCGGTTCCACCGACCGTGTGGATTGCGGGCGCGGCTGCGACGCGGTATTGCGCTACGAGCGGACGTCGCCCAGGTAGTCGGCGAGCATCCGGTAGACGACCTCGCGGCCCTCGACCAGGAAGCGCTCGTCGCCCTGCGGGTCGCGGGCGAAGGCCCGGGTGGCGAGCGCGTCGGAGACCTCGATCGCAGCCTCGAACTTGAAGCGCAGCTGCGGCCCGTCCTCGATGCCGAACCGGGCGATGAGCCGGTCGAGCAGGGCGTCGGCGACGACGGAGTTGAAGGTGCGGTCGTTCAGAGCGGGACGCAGGTCGATGACGTCGCCGACCCGCAGTCCGCGGAACCCGGGCTCGGTGCGGAAGGCGTCGACCATGATGCCGAAGGCGGCGGTCAGCGCGTCGAGCCAGTTCTCGTGCCGCGGGTCGCCGATCTCGTCGCTCACCCGGCTGAGCGTGCGCTCGAGGTTGCGGGCGCCGAGCGCCTGCAGCAGCGCGATGCGGTCCGGGAAGTAGCGGTACACCGTGCCGATGGACGCACCGGCGCGCTCGGCCACCATCGCGGTGGTGAGGCGCTCGAAGCCGATCTCGTCGACGATGGCGGCGGCGGCGTCGAGCAGGGTCGTCAGCCGTGCCGTGCTGCGGGCCTGCACGGGCTCGTTGCGCAGCGGGATCCACGTTTCGGATCGGGGCTCGAGGGTCTGAGCGGCCACGGGCACCTCCTGGTCGGGTTCCGAGCATGATACCGCCCCCGCTACGGGGGCGCGCACGCCCCCGTCGGCGGGGCGTGAGATCGTGGGAGCGTGAGCACGAGACTGGTCGTCGCCCTGCCCGCCGGCGAGCTGGTGGCGCCGTTCGAGGTCGACCACGTCGGCGACGGCCTCCCCGCGCCGTCCTACGCGGTGTCGCCCGGCGACCGGGTGCCCGTGCTGCTCGACGCGATCCCGCGCGACCCGGATGCCGGCGGCGCGCCCCTGCGACGCCTCGAGAGCGCCCGGTGGGGCCTCGCCCCCGCCTCCCCCGGCGCGGCGCCGGTGACGACCGTGCCGATCGAGCGCGCCGGGGGCGCCGCGCGGACGGCCGAGGCCGTCGCCCGTCGGCGCGCCGTGCTGCCGGTCACCGGCTACGTCGAGCGGTCGGCGACGGAGGGCCCGCAGTACGTGCACGCGCCAGGCGACGAGCTCGTCGTGCTCGCGGGGCTCTACGAGTGGTGGCGCGATCCGGCTCGGTCCGCCGACGACCCGGCGCGGTGGGTGCTGACCGCCACGGTGCTCACGCAACCCGCGACGGACCCGCTCACCGGCATCCGGGAGCGCATGCCGGTGTTCATCGACCCGGCGTTCGCCGACGAGTGGCTCGACCCGCACGAGCAGGACGCCGATGAGCTGCTGGAGGCCATCGCCGCGGCCGCGCCCGAGCAGGCTCGGCGGATGGCGTTCCACGCGATCGTCGACCCGCCGGCGGGCGCGCCCCGCGACTCGCCGGTGCTCATCGCCCCCGTCGGCGGATGACACACTGAGGGCATGGACTCCGCTGCCCCCGACGAGAGGCCGCTGCCCATCTGGCTCGCCCGGGTCGAGGATCGGCTGCACCGCTGGCGCGAGCGCCGCGGGCGCCGCCGCGGCCTCGTCACCACGATCATCCCGTACACCGGCTACGGCGCCCCCGGCTGGGTGCGGGTGCTGTGCCGGGTGGTGCTGACCCGGGGCGATCAGGCCGCCCGCGAGCGGGCCGCGAAGGTGCGCGGCTGGCGCAGCTTCTTCAGCATTCCGGTGCACGACGCCCACGTGCTCGTCCGAATCGACGGCGAGGACCACGCGGTGCGGCCGGATCGCGGCGGAGTGCTCGATGTGCGTCTGTCGGCGCAGCTCGCACCCGGCTGGCACACCATCGGCCTGCGCACCGCGGGCACCGAGGAGGTGTTCGCGCGCGTCTTCGTCGTGGACCCGGCAGCCCGTTTCGGCATCGTCTCGGACATCGACGACACGGTGATGGTCACCGCGCTTCCCCGCCCGCTGCTGGCCGCCTGGAACACGTTCGTGCTCGACGAGCACGCCCGCACACCGGTGCCCGGCATGGCCGTGCTCTACGACCGGCTGACGCGGGAGCACCCGGGCGCTCCGATCATCTACCTCTCCACCGGGGCCTGGAACGTCGCCCCGACGTTGCGCCGGTTCCTCAGCCGAAATCTCTACCCCGAGGGCGCGATGCTGCTCACCGACTGGGGCCCGACCCGCGACCGCTGGTTCCGCAGCGGCCAGGAGCACAAGCGCACGAGCCTCGAGCGGCTCGCCGCGGAGTTCCCCGAGCTGCGCTGGCTGCTCATCGGCGACGACGGGCAGCACGACGAGGAGATCTACGGCACGTTCGCGCGCGCCCACCCCGCCAACGTCGCGGCGATCGCGATCCGTCGGCTCGCGCCCGCGGAGGCGGTGCTCGCCGGCGGCCGCAGCAGGACCGACGAGGAGGTGCCGGTGCCCTGGTACTCCGCCCCGCACGGCGCCGGCCTCGCCAAGGAGCTCGCCGGGGCCGGTCTGCTGACCGAATAGCATCGTCACCGTGAGCCGCTTCTCCGACGGATCGGCCGGCGATGCCGACTACGGCCGCATCGGCGCCGGTTACGCACGCATCCGGCAGCCCGACCCGCGCATCGCGGCGGCGTTCCATGCCGCGCTCGGCGACGCCCGCACCGTGCTCAACGTGGGCGCCGGCGCCGGATCGTACGAACCGCTCGACCGCGACGTCACCGCCGTCGAGCCGTCGGCATCCATGCGCGCCCAGCGCCCCCCGCACCTGAGCCGCGCGATCGACGCCACCGCCGAGCGCCTGCCGTTCGACGACGGCTCGTTCGACGCGAGCATGGCGAGCATCACCGTGCACCAGTGGCCGGATGCGGTGGGCGGCCTGCGTGAGATGCGTCGCGTCACCCGCGGCCCGGTCGCGATCCTCACCTTCGACCCGCAGCCGGCGGACTGGTGGCTGCCGCACTACATCCCGGAGCTGTTCGAGGTGGAACGGCACCGGATGCCGCCGCTGCAGACCATCCGCGACGCCCTCGGCGGCACCACCGAGGTGCGCACCGTGATGCTGCCGGCCGACTGCACCGACCGGATGATGCAGGCGCTGTTCGCGCGGCCCGAGCAGGTGCTGGACGCGCAGGTGCGCCGCGCCACCTCCGCCTGGAGCTTCGTCGACGAGGCGGTGGTCGACGATGCGGTGCGCCGGCTGGCCGCCGACCTGGACTCGGGCGCGTTCGACGCCCGGTACGGCCGCTTCCGCGAGCTCGACGAGTTCGACGGCGGCATGCGGCTGGTCGTCGGGACGCCGTGACCATGGCGAGACCGATCGAGGACTACGCCATCATCGGCGACTGCCACACCGCCGCGCTGGTCGGCCGCGACGGCAGCATCGACTGGCTGTGCCTGCCGCGGTTCGACTCCGCATCGACGTTCGGCGCCGTGCTCGGCGACCGGGACTCCGGCCGCTGGCTGCTGCGGCCGACCGACCCGGATGCGGTCGCCGAGCGCCGCTACCTCGAGGACACCTTCGTGCTGGTGACGCGCTGGACGACCGCCGACGGCGTGGTCGAGGTCACCGACCTCATGCCCCATGGCGACCGCCGCGCCGACGTGGTGCGGCGGGTGCGAGGAATCGAGGGCGCCGTGACGATGCACGTCGACCTGCGCATCCGGTTCGGCTACGCCGACGCGCTGCCGTGGCTGCGCCAGGTGCCCGAGCTGCACGATCACGCCCTCGTCGCCACCGCCGGCCCCGACGCGGTGGTCGTGCGCGGGCCCGAGCTGCACGCCGCCGACCACGCGCACGTCGGCGACTTCACGGTGACGGCGGGCGAGACCGTCGACTCGGTGATGACGTGGTACCCGTCGCACCGGCAGCCGCCCGCCGCGATGCCGGTCGACGAGGCGATCGAGGAGACCGTCGGCTGGTGGCGCGACTGGGCATCCACCGCCACCGCCTCGCCCGTCTACCCGGAGGCCGTGCGCCGGTCGCTGCTGGTGCTGCGGGCACTGACCCACGAGGACACCGGCGGCATCGTCGCCGCCGCGACCACGAGCCTGCCCGAGGAGTTCGGCGGGCAGCGCAACTGGGACTACCGATACGTCTGGTTGCGGGACGCGTCGCTGACCCTGCACGTGCTGCTCGACCACGGGTTCGTCGCCGAGGCCGGCGACTGGCGGCGCTGGCTGCTGCGCGCCCTGGCCGGCGATCCCGCGGACGTGCAGATCATGTACGGGCTGGCCGGCGAGCGGCGGCTCGACGAGTGGGAGGTCGCGAGCCTGCCCGGCTACGACGGCGCCGGGCCGGTGCGGGTCGGCAACGCGGCCTACCTGCAGTACCAGGGCGACGTGTTCGGCGAGGTCATGATCGCGCTCGAGGCGGCCCGGCGCTCAGGCGTCGACGAGACCGCGTACTCGTGGCCGCTGCAGCGGGCGATCATGGCGTACGTCGAGGAGCACCGCGACGAGCCAGACAACGGCATCTGGGAGGTGCGCGGGCCGCAGCGGCACTTCACCCACTCCCGGGCCATGCTGTGGGCCGCGTTCGACTGCGCGGTGCGCGCCGTGCGCGAGCACGGGATGCACGGACCGGTGGAGCGCTGGGAGCGCTGCCGGGACGAGCTCGCGGCCGAGATCGAGGCCAACGGATTCGACCGCGTGCGCAACAGCTACGTGCAGGCCTACGGCAGCACGGAGGTCGACGCGTCGCTGCTGCAGCTCGCGCAGATCGGCTACGTCGCCTACGACGATCCGCGGATGCTCGGCACCGTCGCCGCGCTCGAGCGCGACCTGCTGCAGGACGGTCTGCTGCTGCGCTACCGCACCGAGACCGGCGTCGACGGCCTGCCCGCGGGCGAGAACCCGTTCCTGGCCTGCTCGTTCTGGCTGGTCGAACAGTACGCGCGGTCCGGCAGGCTCGACGACGCCACCGTGCTGATGGATCGCCTGGTCGGGTACGCGAACGACGTGGGCCTGCTCAGCGAGGAGGTGGAGACGGCCACCGGCCGGCACGCGGGCAACACGCCGCAGGCGCTCACCCACCTGACCCTGGTGCGTGCCGCCGACGCGATCGCGCTCGCGCGCGGACTCCGCCGTTGACGGTATATCGAGAGCGCTGCTAGCGTTGTCTCGCTGACCGCCGGTCCCCCGAAATGAGGACCGACGGGATCACGGTCCTGCACCCGACAGGGCCGGTTCCCCACCCCCCGAGAGGAACTGCAGCGCGTGTCCCCCATGCTCCCGGTCGTCCCCCCGACCGGACCCGATGCGAGCCTCCCCGACGCGATCGCCGTCGCCCTTGCGGTGACCGCGCTGATCGCCGTCGGCATGGCCGTCATCTCGAGCCTGCGGACGAAGCGAGCCTCCCGTCGCGCGGTCATCATCGGCGCAGGTGCGACCCTGGCCATCCTCGTCGGTGCGCTGTCCGTTGGTGGAGCGCTTACCCGTCCACCAGCGGCAGCGGCCGACGAGATCTCCACGCGCGGTGCCGTCGGCATCGTGAAGGTCGACCTGCACGACTTCCAGCTGCCCACGCTCTGACGGCCGCCCCTGCGACACTGATCGCATGGACCGCGACGCCCGCGAGCTGACCGCGCTGCGGCTGACCGCGCAGGGCGTCGCGGCGGCCGAGACATCCGACCCGGTGGCCGTCGTGCGGCGGATGCTCGCCATGCAGGCGCAGGACCTGCCCGGCGCGCTGTGGTCGGTGGCGCTGCGCACCCCGGCCGCCACGCGGGCCCAGGTGCAGGCGGCGCTCGACGCCGGGACGATCGCCAGGTCGTGGCCGTTCCGCGGCACCCTGCACCTGGTGATGCCGGAGGACCTGGGGTGGATGTTGCCGCTCGCGGCCCGCCGTCAGGCCACGACGGCCGCGAAGCGCCGCGCCGACCTCGGCATCGACGACGCGGCCCTCGATCGCGCCGAGTCGACCGCCCGAGAGCTGCTCGCGCCGGGCCCGATGCGCCGCGACGCCCTGCTCGCGTCATGGGCGGAACGCGGCATCGACACCGACGGCCAGCGCGGGTACCACCTGCTCTGGAACCTCGCACAGTCGCAGGTGCTGGTGTTCGGGCCCGCGGATGGGAGGCAGCCGACGTTCGCGCTGTTCGAGCACCGCATCGCCGCTCCGCGGCGGCTCGATCGCGACGAGCTGCTGGCCGAGCTCGCACTGCGGTACTTCGGCTCGCACGGGCCGGCCACGGTCCGCGATCTGGCGTGGTGGGCGTCCATCACCCTGTCGGATGCCCGTGCCGGGCTCGAGGCGTGCGGCGACCGGCTCGAGCGCCGCACGATCGGCGGCGTCGAGTACGCGATGCGGCCGGGGCTGGAGCGGGCGGCACCGGGCGTCTTCGCGCTGCCCGGGTTCGACGAGTACCTGCTGGGCTACCAGGACCGGTCGGCGGCGTTGCCGCCGCAGCATGCGCCGCGCGTGGTGCCCGGTGGCAACGGCGTCTTCCTGCCGACGATCGTGGCGGGTGGCGAGGTGGTCGGGCTCTGGCGGCGCACCGAGCGCGCCGGCAGGATCGACGTGACCGCGGAGCCGTTCGACGCGCTCACCGCGCGAGCCCGGGCCGGCTTCGAGCGCGCGATGCGCCGCTACGGCCGCTTCGCCGGGGTGCCCGTCGCGGTGACCGGCTAGAGCGCCACCACCCGGTGCGCGATCGCGGTGCGCGATCCCACTCCCCACCGGGTGAAGATCGCCTGCACGTGCTTCTCGACGGTCTTGTCCGTGATGCCGAGCCGGTCGCTGATCTCGCGGTTCGAGCATCCGGTCGCCACCAGGGCCGCGACGTCGCGCTGCCGCGCCGTCAGCCCGTCCAGACGGGAGGGGTCGACCGCGGCGCTGCCGAGCCGGGACGGGATGGCGGCGCGGCTCGTGACCTGCAGGGCGCCGAGCGCGCGGGAGAGGTGGCTCTGCACGGTGCGCTCCGAGAGCAGCAGCGTCTGCGCGATCCGCGAGTTCGAGTAGCCCTCGGCCGCCAGCAGGGCGACCTGCTGCTCGCGCTGCGACAGCGAGTCCCACCCGGGACCGCGGCCGCGCCGCTGCCGTGGCGGAACACCGCTCGGTGCGGCACGGCGTGC
>DATMVL010000047.1:0-12163 GCA_035563175.1 Rhodoglobus sp.
CTGTCCGACCTCGACGCGGTGGCCGCGCGGCAGCTCGGAGTGGTGCGCCTCGGCGCCCCAGTGGAAGCCGCCGCCCGGTGCGTCCGTGGCGCGGGCCAGGGTGCTGCCGAGCATCACCGCGTCTGCTCCGACCGAGATCGCCTTGACGATGTCGCCCGAGGTGCCGAGGCCGCCGTCCGCGATGACGTGGACGTACCGGCCCCCGGATTCGTCGAGGTAATCGCGGCGCGCACCCGCGACATCCGCCACCGCTGTCGCCATCGGCGCGTGGATGCCGAGGCTCGCCCGGGTGGTGGAGGCGGCGCCGCCGCCGAAGCCGACCAACACCCCCGCCGCGCCGGTGCGCATGAGGTGCAGCGCCGCCGTGTAGGTGGCCGCGCCGCCGACGATGACGGGCACATCGAGCTCGTAGATGAACTCCTTGAGGTTGAGCGGCTCGGTGCTCTTGCTCACGTGCTCCGCGCTCACGGTGGTGCCGCGGATGACGAACAGGTCGACGCCGGCGTCGACCACGGTCTTGTAGTGCTCCTGGGTGCGCTGCGGGGTGAGCGAGCCGGCGACCGGCACGCCCGACGCCCGGATCTCGGCGATGCGCTGCTTGATCAGGTCGGGCTTGATCGGCTCGGCGTAGATGCGCTGCATGCGCGGGATCGCCTCGTCCGCCGGCAGCGCGCGGATCTCCTCGAGCACCGGCTCCGGATCCTCGTAGCGCGTCCACACGCCCTCGAGGTCGAGCACGCCCAAGCCGCCCAGCCGCCCGATCGCGATCGCCGTCGCCGGGCTCACCACGGAGTCCATCGGCGCGGCGAGCACCGGCATGTCGAAGGTGAACGCGTCGATCGTCCAGCTCACCGACACGTCCTGCGGGTCGCGGGTGCGCCGACTCGGCACGATCGCGATGTCGTCGAACGCGTAGACCCGGCGGGCGCGCTTGGCGCGGCCGATCTCGATGTCGCTCACGTTCCGAGCCTACCGGGGCGCCCCGCACCCTGCCCCGCTAGCTGGATCACGTCGCGATTGGACGGCCCTGCAGGGCCGTCTGCCCCTGGACTTCCCTGTCGAGGGATGCCGGCCTCGTCGAGGATGCGGGTCAGCCGCACCGGATCGCGCAGGTCGGCCCACACGATCCTGACGACGGTGCGAAGCTGACGACGCAGCCGATCCTCCCGCCGCTTCTCACGGAGGACCACACGCTCGGGAGAACCCTGGTGGAGATCCGGCCGCACGTACTTGATGTCGCCGTCGAACTCCCCACCGGCGCCGACCGACGGCCACTCGAAGTCCAGCCACATCTCCCCCTCCTCGTCGCGCTTGCAGACCTGGAGCTCCGGCACCTGGAAACCGAGCATGTACATGGATGCCCGGGCCGCCGATTCCCCCGGCGACTCAGCGCGGGCGTCGACGAACGCGATCACCGCGGCCACCATGCGGGCGCCGTGCCGGCTCGATCGCTGTTCCAGCGCCATCCACAGATCGGAGCGGCTCACGCCCCTTCTGAGCGCGGCATCCGCGGCGACGACCCCCGCCACGAAGCCTTCCGCCGCCGCGATGTCCACGACCGTGCGAGGAAGGGAGATCGTCCGCAGGCCTCCGACGATCTCGATGGGCGCGCCGACGCTGCCCGTCGTCGTCCGCCGCACCCCAGGTTCGGAGCGCCCGCCACCCCGGTAGGCCGTCAGCAGCGTGACGGCATCCGGCCCCGCGCCGAGCACGGGCAGGTCCCAGAGCGCCGCGGCCGAACGGCCGCCGAGAACGCAGTCGGCGACGTCCTGGGACACCGCGCGTGCGAGCACGAGATGTCTGAGCCGCCCGTCCAGACCGGACCAGATCGGGCCCGGGCAGTACCAGCCGCGGCGCACTCGGACGAGAGCCCCTGATCGGACCCTCGACCGTATCGACTCGTGCGTCAGCCCGACCCCCAGCAGCATCCCGGTCGCCAAGAGCGGCACCGCGTCGAATCGCATGCGACCACGATGCAGCGGGCTGGCCCTCGCGGACCGCGGACGCGCGAAGCTGCGGGGTTCGTGTGATCGCGCCGCAATGTCGAGGAGCGGACGGAGCAACCTCGGGTCGGACGCCCCTGCAGGGCCGTCCGACCGCGACGTGATCCAGCTAAGCAGAGCCGAGCCGCGCCGAGAGGCGGCGCCGCGCCGGCGTCAGCCGCGGTAGTTCGGCGCCTCGACGACCATCTGGATGTCGTGCGGGTGCGACTCCTTCAGGCCGGCGGCGGTGATGCGCACGAACTTGCCCTTCATGCGCAGCTCGTCGATGGTGCGGGCGCCGGTGTAGAACATCGACTGCCGCAGGCCGCCGAGCAGCTGGTACATCACCGACGACACCGGTCCGCGGTACGGCACCCGGCCCTCGATGCCCTCGGCGATGAGCTGCTCGTCGCTCGGGACGTCGGCCTGGAAGTACCGGTCGCGCGAGTACGAGGTCTTCTTGCCGCGGGTCTGCAGCGCACCCAGGGAGCCCATGCCGCGGTAGGACTTGAACTGCTTGCCGTTGTGGAAGATCAGATCGCCCGGCGACTCGTCCGTGCCGGCGAGCAGCGACCCGAGCATCACGGTCTCCGCGCCGGCGACCAGCGCCTTCGCGATGTCGCCCGAGTACTGCAGGCCGCCGTCGGCGATGATCGGGATGCCCGACTCGCGCGCCGCCAAGGAGGCCTCGTACACCGCGGTGACCTGCGGCACCCCGACGCCGGCGACGACGCGGGTGGTGCAGATGGAGCCGGGACCGACGCCGACCTTCACGGCGTCGGCACCCGCATCCACCAGCGCCTGCGCGCCGGAGCGGGTCGCGACGTTGCCGCCGATGACGTCGATGGCGGCGAAGGCCGGGTCGGCCTTCAACCGGGAGATGATGTCGAGCACACCGGCCGAGTCGCCGTTGGCGGTGTCGACGACGATGAGGTCGACGCCCGCGTCGCGCAGGGCGCCGGCGCGCTCCCACGCGTCGCCGAAGAAGCCGATGGCGGCGCCGACCCGCAGGCGTCCCTCGTCGTCCTTGGTGGCGTTGGGGTACTTCTCGGTCTTCTCGAAGTCCTTGACGGTGATCAGGCCGCGCAGCCGGCCCTGGGGGTCGACCAGCGGCAGCTTCTCGATCTTGTGCTGGGCGAAGATCGCGACCGCGCCATCCGGGTCGATGCCCTCCGGTGCGGTGATGAGGGGCGCGCGGGTCATCACGTCGCGCACCAGGGTGGTGCTCTTCTCGAACGGCGACACGAACCGCATGTCGCGGTTCGTGATGATGCCGACCAGGGTGCCGTCGCCCTCGACGACCGGCAGACCCGAGACGCGGAACTGACCGCACAGCGCGTCGACCTCGGCGACCGTCGCATCCGGCGTGGTCGTGACCGGGTTCGTGATCATGCCCGACTCGCTGCGCTTCACCTTGTCGACGTGCGCCGCCTGCTCGTCGATGGAGAGGTTGCGGTGCAGCACGCCGAGACCGCCGTTGCGGGCCATCGCGATCGCCATCCGCGACTCGGTGACGGTGTCCATCGCCGATGAGATGAGCGGCGAGGCGACCCGGATGCGGCGCGTCAGCCGCGAGGAGGTGTCCGCCTCGCTCGGGATGACGTCGGTGTGCCCGGGCAGGAGCATCACGTCGTCGTAGGTGAGGCCGATGAAGCCGAAGGGGTCAGGCTGGTCCATGGAGTCCTCTGTGGGTCAAGAGAAAACAGGAGTGCCCGGATGCAGCACTGAGTCCGGTACTGCATCTTAACCGGCGGTGACGCCGAATATTTCGTGTCATCCTTATCTGCACGCTCCGGAGCCTTCGAAACATGAAGGCAACAAGGGGCAGGTACCGTCGACGGCGACGTTCCGCGGGATTCGCGGCCGTCCCGAGAATTAATGGAGGACCCGTGACGCGAACCCGACAGGCGATCGCCTCGCGCCTGCCGCGAGCGGCGGTGCTGCTCGTCGCGCTCATGGCTGCGCTGCTGGCGATGCTGGCGTTCACTGCGTCGCCGGCGAGCGCCGACGAAGTCGACACCGACAAGTACCCGAACCGGGTCAGCGGCAACGTGCAGCTCAACGGCGAACCGCTCGAGGGCGTCGAGCTCAACGTCTCCGGCAACGGCGTCGACACCGACGTCGTGACCGACGAGAACGGCCAGTGGGCGGTGGGTGTGCCCGAGAAGAACGCCGACTACACGGTCACCCTCAACGAGGAGACGCTGCCCGAGGGCATCGCCGTGGTCGACGAGGAGGACGACTCCCCCAACGAGAAGGAGACGACCGTCGGACCCGGCGGCCGCGTCTCGGTCAACTTCTTCATCGGCGAGGGTGAGCGCAACGTCACGGGCTTCGCCGACCAGCTCGTGCAGCGCCTCATCACCGGCCTGCGCTTCGGCCTGATGCTGGCGCTCGCGGCGGTCGGCCTCTCGCTGGTGTTCGGCACCACGGGCCTCTCGAACTTCGCGCACGCCGAGATGGTGACCTTCGGCGCGGTCGCCGCGCTGCTGATGTCGCAGGCGGGAGTGCCGATCGTGCTCGCCGCAGCCCTCGCGGTCGCCCTCGGCGCGGTGTTCGGCTTCGTGCTCGACGCGGGCCTCTGGCGGCCGCTGCGCCGCCGAAGGGTCGGCATCGTGCAGCTCATGATCGTGAGCATCGGCCTCTCGCTGGCCGTGCGCTACGTCTTCCAGTACATCATCGGCGGCGGCACCTCCCAGCTGCCGGGTGCCGACGCCCGCCCGATCCCCCTGTTCGGCACCGTGGCCCTCACCCCGATCGACATGATCAGCTTCGGCATCTCGATCGTGGTCATCCTGGCGGTCGCGGGTTGGCTGCTGTTCACCCGGGTCGGCAAGGCGACGCGGGCGATCTCGGACAACCCGTCGCTCGCCGCCGCATCCGGAATCGACGTCGACGGCGTCGTGCGCATCGTCTGGGTGCTCGCGGGAGCGCTGGCGGCGCTCGCCGGCGTGCTCTACGCCTACTACCGCCCCGGCATCAAGTGGGACATGGGCTCGGCGTTCCTGCTGCTGCTGTTCGCCGCGGTCACCCTCGGTGGTCTCGGCACGGCGTTCGGCGCCCTCATCGGCGCGCTCGTCATCGGCCTCATCGTCGAGGTTTCCACGCTGTGGATCCCGGCGGACCTCAAGTTCGCGGCACCGCTCGTGGTGCTCATCATCATCCTGCTGTTCCGCCCCCAGGGCATCCTCGGGCGGCGAGAGAGGATCGGTTAAGGACTCATGGACTGGATTCCCATCCTCAACAACACCGCATCGTCGATCATCAGCCCGGCGACGATCGCCTACGCGCTCGCCGCCCTCGGCCTCGCGGTGCACTTCGGCTACGCCGGTCTGCTCAACTTCGGCATCGCGGGCTTCATGGCTCTCGGGGCCTACGGGTACGCCATCTCGATCCTGACCTTCGGCCTGCCCTGGTGGGCCGGCGCGCTGATCGGCATGGGCGCGGCGGCGGTGTTCGCGCTGGTGCTCGGCATCCCCACCCTGCGGCTTCGCGGCGACTACCTGGCGATCGTCACGATCGCGGCCGCCGAGGTGCTGCGACTGCTGTTCCTCACCACCGCGTTCGACGACGTCACCGGCTCCGCCGACGGCCTCAGCGGCTACCACGGCAGCTTCCGGGACGCGAACCCCCTCCCGCAGGGCACCTACGGCTTCGGCCCGTGGGAGTACAACGAGGTCGGCTGGTGGGTGCGCATCCTGGGCATCATCGCCCTGGTGCTCGCCGCGGTCATGGTCTGGCGCCTCATGGCGAGCCCATGGGGCCGCGTGCTGAAGGGCATCCGCGAAGACGAGGATGCCGTGCGCGCGCTGGGCAAGAACGTGTTCAGCTACAAACTGCAGGCGCTCGTCGTCGGCGGTGTGATCGCCGCGGCCGGCGGCGTGGTCTACGCGCTGCCCTCCGCGGTGAACCCCGGCGTGTACGTCACGTCGCTGACGTTCTTCATCTACACCGCACTTCTGCTCGGCGGCGCGGCGACGGTGTTCGGTCCGCTGGTCGGGTCGCTCATCTTCTGGGTGCTGCAGACCTTCATCGGCAACGTCATGCCGGCGCTGGTGACGGCCGGCGTGCTGCCGTTCATGTCCAACATCCAGTCGCAGACCGTACGGTTCATCCTCGTCGGCATCGCGCTGATGCTCATCGTCATCTTCAGGCCGCAGGGCATCTTCGGCAACAAGAAGGAGCTGACCTTTGTCAAGTAGCTCTCAGTCCAGTGAGATCACGCCGCCGGTGGCGCGTGAGAAGACCACGGGGCTGCACTCCGGCGAGGTGCGGCCCGGCGTCGCGAAGAACGACCCGATCATCGTGGTCGACGGCGTCAAGCGCACCTTCGGCGGCCTCACCGCCGTCGACGTCGAGCACCTCGAGATCCCCCGCGGCGCCATCACCGCGCTGATCGGCCCGAACGGCGCGGGCAAGACCACCCTGTTCAACCTGCTGACCGGCTTCGACAAGCCGGACGCCGGCTCGTGGACCTTCGCGGGCCGCTCGCTGTCGGGCATGCCCGCGTTCAAGGTCGCGCGGATGGGGCAGGTGCGCACCTTCCAGCTCACCAAGGCCCTGGGCCTGCTGACGGTGCTCGAGAACATGAAGCTCGGCGCCAAGAGCCAGACCGGTGAGCGGTTCTGGCAGAGCCTCATCCCCGGCTTCTGGCGCAAGCAGGACGCGGCGATCGAGGAGCGCGCCATGGTGCTGCTCAAGAAGTTCAAGCTCGACGCGAAGAAGGACGACTTCGCCGCCTCGCTCTCCGGCGGGCAGCGCAAGCTGCTCGAGATGGCCCGCGCGCTCATGAGCGAGCCGCAGCTGGTGATGCTCGACGAGCCGATGGCCGGCGTGAACCCGGCCCTCACGCAGTCGCTGCTCGACCACATCCTGGATCTGAAGGACGAGGGGATGACCGTGCTCTTCGTCGAGCACGACATGCACATGGTGCGGCACATCGCCGACTGGGTCGTCGTCATGGCGGAGGGTCGCGTGGTCGCCGAGGGCGACCCGGTCTCGGTCATGAAGAACCCGGCCGTGATCGACGCGTACCTGGGCGCGCACCAGGATCTGGATCTGGGCGTCGTCACCGGCCGCTACACGGTCGAGGAGGCCGACGCGACCACGGATGCCGCCGCATCCGCCGCCGCCGACGCCGAGGCGCTCGAGGCCGAGGGACTGGCCGAGGAGGAGACCAAGTGAGCATCACCGCCACGGGCGAGCTCGTCGTCCACGTCGACGACGTCGTCGCCGGCTATCTGCCGGGCGTCAACATCCTGAATGGGGCCTCGCTGACCGCCCACCGCGGCGAGCTGATCGGCATCATCGGCCCCAACGGCGCCGGCAAGTCGACCCTGCTGAAGGCGATCTTCGGTCAGGTGAGCGTGCGCAGCGGCACGATCACGCTCGAGGGCGAGGACATCACCGGACTGCGGGCCAACAAGCTCGTCGGCCGTGGCGTCGGCTTCGTGCCGCAGACCAACAACGTGTTCCCGTCGCTGACGATCGAGGAGAACCTGCAGATGGGGCTGTACCAGCGGCCCCGGGTCTACGAGGAGCGGCTGGAGTTCGTGACCGGCATCTTCGCCGAGCTGGGCAAGCGCCTCAAGCAGCGCGCCGGCTCGCTCTCCGGCGGCGAGCGGCAGATGGTCGCGATGTCGCGGGCGCTCATGATGGACCCGAAGGTGCTGCTGCTCGACGAGCCGTCGGCCGGCCTCTCCCCCGTCCGCCAGGACGAGGCGTTCATCCGCGTCTCGGAGATCAACAAGGCCGGCGTGACCTGCATCATGGTGGAGCAGAACGCCCGCCGCTGTCTGCAGATCTGCGACCGCGGGTACGTGCTCGATCAGGGCCGCGACGCCTACACCGGCACCGGACGCGACCTGCTGGGCGACCCGAAGGTCACCGAGCTCTACCTCGGCACCCTCGGCGCCTAGGACGCGCACCACGGAGGCCCCGCTTCGGCGGGGCCTTCGTCGTTCCCGGGCGTCCACGCCCGCTGCTCGATGAGGCGCCAGTTGTGACGCTCAGATCATGCGCCGACCCGTCGCAAGTGGCGCCTCCCCTCCCTGGCATGCGACGAGGCGCCAGTTGCGACGGTCCCGGGGGGCGCTCACCCGTGCCAAGTGGCGCCGCGGGTAGCGGGCGGAGATGAGGCGCCGGTTGCGACGGTCCCGGGGGGCGCTCACCCGTGCCAAGTGGCGCCACGGGTAGCGGGCGGAGACGAGGCGCCAGTTGCGACCGCGAAGAGGCGCGTGCGGACGTCTCAAGTGGCGCCTCGGAGGATATGGGATGCGGCACCCCGGGCACGGGAAAGGGCCCCGGTCCGGAGACCGGGGCCCTTCGCTGCGAGCAGCTAGCGCGGATCAGTAGGCCGCGTAGTTGTTGTCCTCGCCGTACTGGTAGATGCCGATCGACGCCTCGGTCGGGTCGCCGACCTCGTCGAAGGTGATCGGGCCCGAGATGCCGTCGTAGTCGGCCGTGCCGCCACCGAGGATGATCTCGGCGCACTCGGCGAACGTGGTGCACTTCTCACCGTCGCCGGTACCACCCGAGACCTCCTGCAGGCTGGCCGCGATGGTCTCGCCATCGGTGGCACCGCCGGCCGCGAGCGAGGCGAGCGCCATCAGGGTGACCGCGTCGAAGGACTCCGCAGCGTAGCTGTAGTCCTCCAGCGCCGCGTCGCCCTCGGCCTCGAGGAAGGCGTCGAGCTCACCGGTGAAGTCGCTGATCGCGTCGATGGACAGACCCGGCAGGGTGCCCTTCGCGCCGGTCAGCGAACCCGCGGCGAAGGTGTCGCCGAAGTTCTTCAGGTTGCCGTCGACGAAGTACAGCTTGTCGGACGGGAACTGGCCGAAGAGACCCGGGAGGATCGTCGCGACCTCGTCGAACGTGATCAGCGCGATGGCGTCGGGGTCCGCCGCCAGCGTGGCGCTGATCTGCGCGTCGAAGTTGGTGTCACCGGTGTTGTACTGCTGGGTCGAGACGACCTCGCCGCCGGCGGCCTCGAAGGCCTCGGTGGTGTACTGCGCCAGGCCGTTGCCGTACGCGTCGTTGAGGTTGATGATGCCCAGCGTCTGGTTGCCGTCCTCGGCGATCAGGTTGCCGAGCACCTCGCCCTGCAGGGTGTCCGACGGAGCGGTGCGGAAGTAGAGGTCGTTGTCCTCGTACGTGGTGAACGCGTCCGACGTGTTGGCCGGCGAGAACTGGATGACGCCGGCGCCCACGACCTGGTCGATGAACTGCAGCGAGACACCGGACGACGCGGCGCCGACGATGCCGGCGACGCCGGCCTCGAGCAGACGCGGGATCTCGGTCTCGTACGCCTTGTTGTCGGTGTCGCCCGAGTCGCCGAAGACGACCTCGAGGGTCAGGCCGGTGTCGGCCGAGGCCTCGTTGATCAGCGACGCGGCGTACGCGACGCCCGCCTCCTCCGGCGGGCCGAGGAAGGCCAGGTTGCCGGTCTGCGGCAGCGCGGTGCCAAGGGTGAGGGTGTAGTCCTCGATCGGACCGGCGGACTCCTCAGGGGCCTCCTCCGGGGTGGACGAACAGCCCGACAGCGCCAGCGCGGTCGCGCCGAGCAGCGCGATACCGCCGACGACGGCCTTGCGCGACCGCGAGGACTTCGCGAATACGCTCATGTTGCTCCTTCAAGAATGTGTTCAGGACGGGTGACCGCACCCGGGGGTGCGGACCATTGGGCAAACCTATTCGGCGGCGCGGTCGCACACAATACAGCGGTGTTACAGCCGTGTAACACGGCTCAATCGTTATATTCCGCGGAGCAGCGTCAGCGGACGCGGGTGAACACGTTGTCAGCGCCGGCGCGGAACACCCCGATGACCGCGCCCGCCGGATCACCGGCCTCGTCGAACGTGATCGGCCCCGACACGCCCTCGTAGTCGGGCACGGCACCGGCGACGATCAGATCGCCGCACGCGGCGGCCGTGTCGCACGGCTCACCCTCACCCTCACCGCCGGACACCAGCCGCAGCGCGCCCGCGATCTCGCCGCCCTCGACGCCGTTCGCCTGCAGCGCGGCCAGGGCCAGCAGCACCACGGCGTCGTAGGTCTCCGGCGCGTAGCTGAAGTCGGTGATCGCCGGGTCGAGCTCGAGCAGCCGCCCGGTGAAGTCGTCGAGCTCCGGCAGGTCGGGCCCGGGCAACGTCACGGTCGCGCCCTCGAGCGCAC
This sequence comes from Rhodoglobus sp., assembly GCA_035563175.1. Taxonomy (GTDB): domain Bacteria; phylum Actinomycetota; class Actinomycetes; order Actinomycetales; family Microbacteriaceae; genus Rhodoglobus. Next base: position 10,155 of record DATMVL010000047.1, read on the forward strand.
CCGCCGCGAAGTCGGCGGAGTAGTCCCCCGGCGGGTGGCCGAGCAGGAACAGCTGCTCGCCGGTGAAGCCGGCGTTCAGCAGCGGCGCGAGGACGTCCTTCGCGGCGGGGCTCACGACGACCACCGCCTCCGCCTCCTCCTCGACGGCGGCGGCGACCGCGGCATCCGCGCCACCCCCCAGGTCGGACGCGGAGACGATCTCGACCTCCTCGCGGCCCAGCGCGGTGGTCACGGCGTCGATCAGGTCGTCGCCGCAGGGGCCGGCGGCGCTGAGCAGTGCGGCGGTGCTCGCGCCCGACTCCGTGACCTGCTCGGCCAGGGCATCCGCCTCGAAGGTGCAGGGCGGCGCCGTGCGCCAGTACAGGTCGTCGTCGGGATGCGTCGAGAAGTCGGGCGCGGAGTTGGCCGGCGAGATCATCGGCACGCCGCGCTCGACGACGGTGTCGATCACCTTCTTCGCGACACCGTCGGAGAGCGGGCCGACGATGCCGTTCACACCCAGACCGATGAGCTCGGAGACCGAGGCGATGCCCGTGTCGGTGGTGCCGTCACCCGCGTCGCGTACCTCGGCCGCGACCGTGACGGGCAGGCCGGCGTCGTTCACGTCGTCGACCGCGAGCTGCACCGCGGCCCGGGCGGCCGGCCCGAATCCCGCGAGCGCACCGGTCGCCGGCAGCAGCGCGCCGATGGTGAGCGTCAGGTCGTCCCGCGGCTCCACCTCGACCGGCTCGGCCTCGGGGGCCGTGCAACCTGCCAGGGTCGCAGCGACGATCAGCGCGGTCAGCGGCAGTGCGGCACGACGCATTCGGGCTCCTTCGCGGTCGCCGGCGCGATCCGCCCGACCATGGTAGTCGGGTCAGTCTGCGGGAACGGTGCGCTGGTGCACGAACTTGTTGTCGCCGTCGTAGGCGTAGACGCCGAACGCGCCGGCCTCCACGTCGCCGTCCGCGTCGAGATCGAGCGGGCCGGTGCGGCCGTCGTAGTCGATGTCGGGCAGGGTGCGCAGCGCCTGGGCGCACTCGGTGAAACTCAGGCACTTCACCCCACCGCGCGACGCGTCGCCGAGGTGCGCGGCGATGGCGGTGCCGGCGTCGTCGCGTGCGGTGATCGCGGCGAGCGCTGCCAGCATGACCGCGTCGTACGCCTCCTGCGAGTAGCGGAACTGACTCAGGTTGCCGTCGACGCCTTTCAGCCGGCCGATGAACGCGTCGTCGGGCTGCACCCCGTCGATGACGCCGTTCACGCCCGCGAGCGTGCCAGGCGGGAACGCCTGGTTGTAGTCGCCGGTGTTCTGGCTGGTCAGCCACAGCCGTCCAGCTCCGAAGCCCGCGCCCAGGGCCTGCGTGATGAGCGCCTTGCTGGTGTCGAAGCTGCTGTAGGCGCTCGCCAGCACCAGCGCATCCGGGCCCGCGTCGCGCGCCGCCGCGATGGCCCCGGCCGGGTCGCCGCCGGCGGGCACGAACTGCTGCAGGACGAGCTCGCCGCCGCGCTCGGCCAGACCCCGCTCGAGCACCGTCACGAGCGAGCGGCCGAGCTCGTCGTCGACCGCGACGAGGGCGACGCGTTTGCCCGCGAGCTCGTACGCGAGGGCGAGGCCCTGCAAATCGTAGGCCGGGATCGTGCGGGCGGCGAAGCCGGCATCCGGGATGTCCCCGAACGCCGGGAAGGTCGCCGCCGGTGAGATCATGGGCACCTTGGTCTCGAGCGCGAGCGGCACGAGCCGCTGGGCGATCGCAGACGAGGTCGGCCCGATCACCACGTCGACGCCCTGGCCGACCAGATCGCGGAACGAGGCCTCCGCGGTCTGGGATGCGGCCTCGCCGGAGTCGCGGTGCACCACCTCGATCGGCACGCCGAGCACGCCCCCGGCCTCGTTGATCTCACGGACCGCCACCTCGACCCCGGCGATCTGCGCCGGGCCGAGGAAGGAGACGGCGCCGGAGGTGGGGAAGACGGTGCCGATGCGCAGGATGCCGTCGCCGGCCGGCGTCGCCGATGGCGTCGGCTCG
>DATMVL010000048.1:0-8727 GCA_035563175.1 Rhodoglobus sp.
CCTGGGTCCTCGGCGAGCAGGGCGCGAAGACGCTGCGCGGCGGCAAGATGGAGGACGTCATCTTCGCCGGCACCGCCACGAAGGGGCCGCTCGGCCGTGCCGAGGTCACGCTGACGATCGACAACTCCGACGGCGCGCTGCCCATCGAGTACGCCGAGGTGACGATCTCGCGCACCCTGTTCCGCAACGGCGGCAGCGAGTACGCCATCAACGGCCAGCAGTGCCGCCTGCTCGACGTGCAGGAGCTGCTGAGCGACTCGGGCCTCGGGCGCGAGATGCACGTCATCGTCGGCCAGGGGCAGCTCGACGCCGTGCTGCACGCCAGCCCCGAGGATCGTCGCGGGTTCATCGAGGAGGCGGCGGGCATCCTGAAGCACCGTCGCCGCAAGGAGAAGACGATCCGCAAGCTGGAGGCGATGCAGGCGAACCTGACCCGCCTCTCCGACCTCGCGGGCGAGATCCGCCGGCAGCTGAAGCCGCTCGGACAGCAGGCAGAGATCGCGAAGGAGGCCGCGTCGATCGCGGCCATCGTCCGCGACGCGAAGGCGCGACTGCTCGCCGACGAGGTGGTGGAGCTGCGGGCGGCGATCACCGCCTTCAGCCGCAGCGAGAACGAGCGCAAGAGCGAGCGGATCGTGCTGCAGGAGCAGCTCGATCAGGCGAAGCTGCGCGAGGGTCGGCTCGAGCAGGCCCAGGTCGGCGACAGCGTCGACCGCGCCCGGCGCATCGCGTTCGGCCTCGAGCAGGCGCAGGAGCGGCTGCGCAACCTGTACTCCCTGGCGAACCAGCGGCTCGCGCTGCTCGGCCAGCAGCACGACCAGCCCGCCGTCGGCGTCACCGTCACCCCGTCCGCCGTGCAGGAGGCGAGGGATGAGGCGGAGCGGCTGCAGGCCGGGGTCGCCACCGCGGAGGAGGCGCTCGGTCGCGCCGCGGCCGCCACCGCGACGGCCAAGGCCTCGCTCGACTCCCTCGACGAGGAGATCGCGGCGCAGAGCGCGCTGGTCTCCCGCCACGACCTCGAGCTCGCCGGGCTGAAGTCCCGCGTCGAGGTCGCGCAGTCGCGGCTCGCGTCCGCACGTGGCGAGGCGCTGCGCCAGCAGAACGCCCTCGAGCAGGCCGAGCAGCGCCGCGACAAGGCCCGTGCCGACTTCGTCGCGCTCGAGGCCGAGGCCGCCACCAGCGACGAGGGCGACGGCACCCTCGACTCCGCGTACGAGGAGGCCGAGGCCCGGGTCGCCGCCGTGCAAGCCGAGATCGAGCGGCTGCGCGACGAGCTGCACGGCTCCGAGCGCGAGCGCGACGCGCTCGCCGCCCGCAGCTCCGCGCTGACCCTGGCGGTGGAGCAGAAGGACGGCTCCAGCGCGCTCGCGGGAGCGAAGCTGCCGGGCATCCGGGGTCTCGTCGCCGAGCACGTGCGCATCGAGCCCGGCTACGAGGCCGCCATCGCGGCGGCGCTGGGGTCGCTCGCCGACGCGGTGCTCGCCGACGACCGCGACGCCGCGATCGACGCGCTCGCGCATTCCGCGGCGCACGACTTCGGGCGCGTCGAGGTGGTCGTCGCCGACTCCGGCTCGACGACCGCGATCAGCGCGACCGGTGTGGTGTCGGCCGCCGACGTGGTCGAGGCGCCCGACGGCGTGCTCGGTCTGCTCGCGAACGTGCTCGTCGCCGACGACCTGGAGGCAGCCCGCGCCGCGTTCGGGCGGGCACCCGACGAGGCGACCTTCGTGACCCGCGGCGGCGACGTGCTCACCCGGTACGTGTTGCGCGGCGGCTCTGGTGCCAAGCGTTCGAGGCTCGAGCTGGTCGCGGAGCGCGACACCGCGTCGGCGCGCCTGGCCGAGGTCACCACCGGCATCGAGCGCACCCGGTTCGCGCTCGCCGAGCAGCGCGGCGCGCTCGAGACGGCGAAGCAGGAGGCGGCGGCGGCGCTGAAGGCGCTGCAGGAGTTCGACGCCCAGCTGGCCGCGCAGTCGGAGCAGCTCGGCCGCATCCGCGTGCAGGTCGAGGCGTCGCAGGCGGAGTGGGAGCGGCTCTCGGCTGCCGTCGGGGTCTCGGCCGACGTGGTGCGCGAGGCCGAGGAGCAGGTGGAGCGGGCGAAGTCGGAGCACGACGAGGCGGCCGCGGCACCGCGCCCGATGCTCGACGTGTCGGCGCGCGACGGCATGCTCGCGGAGCTGGAGCAGGCGCGCGCACAGGAGCTGGAGCTGCGCATCCAGCTCGAGACGGTGCGCGAGCGGGTGCGGGCCGAGAAGGCACGGGCGCAGCAGCTCGCGCAGCAGCTGCAGGCCGAGCGCGCCGCGGCCGACGAGGCGGCGCGGCTCGCGGTCATCCGTCAGCGTCAGATCGACGCCGCCACCAGGGTGGTCACGGTGCTGCCGGCCGTGCTCGACTCGGTCGACCGGTCGGTCGCCCAGGCCCGGGTCGAGCTCGCCGCCAAGGAGGCGGAGCGCTCGGCGCAGAACGAGGAGCTGCTCGCGCTGCGACGGGAGGAGAGCTCGCTGCGCGAGCGCCTGCACGCGGTGAGCGAGAACGTCCACGGCCTCGAGATGCAGATCTACGAGAAGAAGCTGCACCTGTCGAGCCTGCTCGAGCGGGCGGGCGACGAGCTCGGTCTGGTCGAGGACGTGCTCGTGGCCGAGTACGGGCCCGAGGTGCCGGTGCCGGTGGACCGTCCGCGTGACGCCGGCGACGACTGGGAGGCGCCGGAGCCGGTCGCGTTCGACCGCGCCCAGCAGCAGCAGCGTCTCGCCCGGTCGGAACGCAAGCTCGCCCAGCTCGGCCGGGTGAACCCGCTCGCGCTCGAGGAGTTCGACGCACTCGAGCAGCGCCACAGGTTCCTCACCGAGCAGCTCAGCGACCTGCAGAACACCCGCAAGGATCTGCTGACCATCATCGAGGAGCTCGACGGGCGGATGCAGGACATCTTCGCGAGCGCGTTCGCCGACACCAAGGCGGCGTTCGACCGGGTGTTCCCGATCCTGTTCCCCGGCGGCTCCGGGAGCCTGCACCTGACCGACCCCGAGGACATGCTCACGACCGGCATCGAGGTCACGGTGAAGCCGGCCGGCAAGAAGATTGAACGGCTGTCGCTGCTCTCCGGCGGTGAGCGGTCGCTGGCCGCCGTGGCGCTGCTCATCGCGATCTTCAAGGCCCGGCCCAGCCCGTTCTACATCATGGACGAGGTCGAGGCGGCGCTCGACGACGCCAACCTGGGGCGCCTGCTGACCATCTTCGAGGACCTGCGCGAGACATCCCAGCTCATCGTGATCACGCACCAGAAGCGCACGATGGAGATCGCGGATGCCCTCTACGGCGTGAGCATGCGGCAGGACGGCATCAGCGCCGTCGTCGGGCAGCGCGTCGCGACCGAGCGCGCCAGCTAGCCGAGCCGCTTGCCGGTGGGCCGGATGACCCGCAGCCAGCGGTAGCCGTAGCCGTCCATCGGCACCTCCACCCGCCCGTCCTGGTCGAGGGGAACGGTGCGACCGTCGACGAGCAGGTCGACGAGCACGTCGCCGTCTTCGCAACCCTCGAGGGTGAAGGCCACCGTGGCGGGTTCGGCGCTGAAGTTGTGCAGCGCGACCATGCGCCCTTCGGCGCCGGTCATCTCATGCGCGAACACCGTCGGCGCCTCGTGGTCGAGCACGTGCATCTCGCCCCACCCGAGCTCCGCCGAGGCGCGGTAGCGCGAGATCAGCACCTTCATGAAGGCCAGCAGCGACTCCGAGTCGTGGCGCTGATCCGACGCGTTGACGTGCTCGGGACCGTACGGGCCCTCGACGACCGCGGTGACGAGCTGCTTCCGGGGCGCGTTCGAGAAGCCGCCGTTCTCGTCGCCCGTCCACTGCATGGCCGTCCGCACGGCCGTGCGGTCGCCGGTCGGCAGGTGCTCGCCCATACCCAGTTCCTCGCCGTAGAACAGCACCGGTGTGCCGGGCAGCGTGAACATGAGGCTGTAGACCATCCGGATGCGGCGGGGATCGCCGCCGAGCATCGGCGGCAGCCGGCGGATGATGCCGCGGCCGTACACCTGCATCTCCGGATCCGGTCCGAAGGCGTCGAACACCTCCTGGCGCTCGTCGTCGCTGAGCTTGTCGAGCGTGAGTTCGTCGTGGTTGCGCACGAAGTTCGCCCACTGCGACTCGGTCGCGATCTCGGGGCGCCCCGAGATCGCCTCGATGAGCGCTGCCGGATCCTCGCGAGCCAGCGACAGGTACAGCTTCTGCATGCCGATGAAGTCGAACTGCATGGTGAGGCCGTCACCGTCCGACCCGCCGAAGTAGTCCACCTGCTGGTCGCGGGGGAGGTTCGCCTCGCCCAGCATGATCGCCTCGCCGGAGCGGCGGCCGAGGAACGCGCGCAGCGACTTCAGGAAGTCGAGCGGGTTCTCGAGGGCTCCCTCGTCGCGCTTCGCGCCGGTCTCGTCGAGCAGGAACGGCACCGCGTCGACGCGGAAGCCCGCGACGCCGAGCTGCAGCCAGAAGCCCATGATCTTCGCGACCTCGTCGCGCACCTTGGGGTTCGTGACGTCGAGGTCGGGCTGGAACGAGTAGAAGTGGTGCAGGTAGTACTGGCCGGTCTTCTCGTCCAGGGCCCACACGCTGTCCTCGACGTCCGGGAAGACGTTCGCCGGCGCATCCTCCGGCGGCTCGTCGACCCACACGTACCAGTCGCGGTAGGGGGAATCCTTGCTGGAGCGCGCCGCCTTGAACCACGGGTGCTGATCCGACGTGTGGTTGACGACCAGGTCGACGATGACGCGGATGCCCCGGTCCTTCGCCATGCGGATCATCTCGGTGAAGTCGCCGAAGGTGCCCAGCCGCTTGTCGATCCCGTAGAAGTCCTCGACGTCGTAGCCGTCGTCGCGCCCGGGCGACGGGTAGAACGGCATGAGCCACAGGCAGGTGATGCCGAGCTCGTGCAGGTAGTCCATGCGGTGGGCGAGACCTTCGAAATCGCCGACGCCGTCGTCGTTCCAGTCGAGGAAGGTCTCGACGTCCAGGCAGTACACGACCGCCGACTTCCACCACAGGTCGCTGGTGTCGGTGATCCTCACAGCGCCCCCAGCACCTTCTCGCCGTACACGTCGAGGAAGGGGTCCTGCTCCTTGCCGACGTGGTGCACGTACACGTCGTCGAAGCCGAGGTCGAGGTAGCCGCGGATGGCTTCGGCGTGCACGCCCGGATCGGACGAGCTGAGCACGCCGCTCATGTCCTCCGGGCGCACGTGCTTCGCAGCCTCGTCGAACGCGGCGACGGTCTCGAGCTCCCAGGCGATCTCGCCGCCGAACCCGTTCGTGCGCCACTGGTCGTAGGCGATGGCGAGCGCCTCGTCGTTCGTAGGGGCCCAGCTGACGTGCACCTGCACCACGAGCTTGCCTTGCCCGCCGTGCTCCCGGTAGGCGTCGATCACCTTCCGCAGTTGCTCGTGCGGCTGCGCGACGGTGGCGAGACCGTCGGCCCACTGCGCGGCCCAGCCCGCGGTCTCGGGCGTCACCGCGGCGGCGAGAAGCTGCGGCTGCGTCTGCGGCAGCGTCCACACCTTGGCGCGGTCGACGGTGACCAGGCCGTCGTGGTTGACGACCTCGCCGCGCAGCAGGGCACGGATGACCTCCACCGACTCCAGCAGCCGCTGGTTGCGCAACGGCTTCCGGGGCCACGGGTCGCCGGTGATGTGCTCGTTCATGGCCTCGCCCGAGCCGAGGGCCACCCAGAACCGGCCCTCGTACATCGCGGAGAGTGTCGCGATCGCCTGCGCGAGGATCGCCGGGTGGTACCGCTGGCCCGGGGCGTTCACCACCCCGAACGACAGGTCGGTCGCCTGCAGCGCGGCGCCGAGCCAGCTCCAGGCGAAGCCCGACTCGCCCTGCCGCTCGCTCCAGGGGGCGAAGTGATCGGAGCACATGGCGGCTCCGAAGCCGACCTCCTCGGCGCGGCGCACCGCATCCAGGAGGATCCGGGGGTGCACCTGCTCGTGGGAGGCGTGGAATCCGATGACCATCGCCCCAACCATCCCGGGTGCCCGCCCAGGCTGCAATACCCTTGACGGCATGGCTGAACCGTGGTCGCTCGGCGGCGCGCTGCGCGGCATGTTCGCGCGCAAGACGATCGACGACGACACCTGGGACGACCTCGAGGATGCGCTGATCAAGGCGGACTTCGGCCCGGACATCACCGACGAGGTCGTCGAGCACCTGCGCGAGCAGGTGGCTCGGTACCGCACCACCGACCCCGCGGACCTGCGGCGGATGCTGCGCGAGACCCTCGAGGAGCGGCTCGCCGCGCTCGACCCGACCCTGAAGCTCACCGCCCGCCCGGCGGTGGTGCTCGTCGTGGGGGTGAACGGCGTCGGCAAGACGACGACGATCGGCAAGTTCGCGAAGTTCCTCACCGTGCACGGCCGCAGCGTCGTGGTCGGCGCCGCCGACACATTCCGCGCCGCGGCGGTCGAGCAGCTCGGCACCTGGGCGCAGCGGGCCGGCGCGCAGATCGTGAAGCCGCAGCAGCAGGGGCAGGATCCGGCGTCCGTCGCCTTCCAGACCGTGGAGAAGGCGCAGCGCGAGGGCATCGAGATCGCGATCATCGACACCGCCGGCCGATTGCAGACCAAGAGCGGCCTCATGGACGAGCTCGGCAAGATCAAGCGCGTCGTCGAGAAGCAGACCGAGATCGCGGAGGTGCTGCTGGTGCTCGACGCCACCACCGGTCAGAACGGGCTGGCGCAGGCGCAGGCGTTCATCGAGCACGCCGGCGTCACCGGGCTGGTGCTCACGAAGCTCGACGGCTCGGCCAAGGGCGGCTTCGTGCTCGCGGTGCAGGAGCGCACGGGCATCCCGATCAAGCTGGTCGGGCAGGGCGAGGGCATCAACGACCTCACCGGCTTCACCCCGCACGTGTTCGTGCAGGGGCTGGTGGGCTAGCGCTCCGGCGCGCGGTGCCGCGCAGCCAGCTCCACGTAGATCTCGGAGTTGCGGCCCACCCGCGCCGCCTGCTCGTCGGTGAGCTCGCCGCGCACCTTCGCCGGCACGCCGGCGACGAGCGAGCGGGGCGGGATGATCGTGCCTTCGAGCACCACGGCGCCGGCGGCCACCAGCGACCCCGCGCCGACGACCGCACCGTTCAGCACGGTGGCGCGGATGCCGATGAGGCAGCCGTCCTCGATCGTGCAGCCGTGGATGACCGCTCCGTGCCCCACGCTCACGTCGGCGCCGATGACGGCGGGCTTGCCGCCGTCGACGTGCACGATGACCCCGTCCTGCAGGTTCGTGTTCTCGCCGACGGTGATCGAGTCCATGTCGCCGCGCAGCACCGCGCCGTAGAACACGCTGGCGTGCTCGCCGAGCCGCACGTCGCCGATGAGGGTGGCGTTGCGGGCGACGAACGCGGTGGACGGCACGACCGGCGCGCGGTCGCCGAAGGGGATGAGCTCGGCCATGCCACTACCGTATGACCCATGAGCGACGACCTCTCCCGGCGCACGAACTCCCAGTGGCTGCTGACCGCGGTCGGGGCCGGTGCCCTCATGGCCGGTCTCGGGGTCTACTTCTTCGTGCAGCCGCTCGACCTGCCGCTGCTGATCGTCGCCGGCGTGCTCATCGCCGTGGGCGTGGTGGTCGGACTCGTCGCGCTGTGGCGGGCCACCCGTCTGCTGAACGAAGGCGGCCCGGCCCGCACCATCGGCCTGGTGAGCATCGTGATCCTGGTGGCCGATCCGCTGCTGATCACGGCGCTGGGACTGCTGCTCTGAGCGGTCGCCGAGCGCGCACCACGAACAGGCCGATCGCGATCAGCGCGACCGATTCGAGCACCACGCGCGGCCCGTCGAGCACGGGCACCGGCACCAGTCCGAGCAGCATCACCACGAGCACGGCGATCGGCAGCCAGCGCGGCACGCTGCCGGCGAGCAGCAGCGCGATCAGCTGCAGCAGCACCCCGAGCGGGATGACCGCGGTGTCGGCCGCCAGGATGATGGGTGTCGTCAGCTGCGGTCCGGTCTCGATGCCGCGCAGCAGCTGCGCGCCGGCCTCGGCGTCGATCACCGCCGGGTCGAGCGCCCAGCCCCACGTCGCGCCTTCGGCCGCAAGGGCGAGCGCGAACCCGAGGCCGCCGGCCGCCGCCAGCGCCCCGCCGATCACCGCGAGCAGGCCGCCGCGCTCGGCGCACAGCACCGCGGTGACCGCCGCCAGGCCGACGAACATCGTGGCGAAGCCCGGGGCGCCGACGGCCATGTGCATGAGGTACCAACTGTCGGCGTAGGCGGAGACCTGCTCGTAGTCGTAGAAGTCGGTGGTGAACGGCGGATGCCACAGCAGGAAGACGGCGCGCAGCACGGTGCCGAGCACCAGGAGGCCGACGGCGACGGGCAGGGCGGAACGGGGGAGTGACATGACGGCTCCGAACTCGAGGGGTGTGCCTCGAGCGTCCCCGCGCCGACCGCGGCGCGGCATCCGTGCTGGTACTGAATCCCGTCAGGGACGGCCGTCGTGCCAGATCCGGGCCGCCGCGACGCGCCGGTTGGCGGTGTCGTCGAGCCCGAGCTTGCCGTACACGCTGCGCACGTGGCTCTCGATGGTGCGCTCGCTGAGCACGAGCGCCGCCGCGATCTCGGCGTTGCTGCGGCCCTGCGCCAGCAGCGCCAGCACCTCATGCTCACGCGGGCTCAGCGCTGCGATCCGCCGGGCTGCGGGCGGTGCCGCCAGGGCGCGCCGCACCACGGCGGCGACCA
>DATMVL010000049.1:0-2462 GCA_035563175.1 Rhodoglobus sp.
CCGCTGCCCCACCCGGTCGATGACCGCCGTCGGCGACCTCGCCCAGACCGGGACGCTCGCCGGCGCCGCCGCCTGGGACGAGGCGCTGCGCCCGCACGTCGGCGACGCCTGGCGGCTCGAGGAGCTGACCGTGAACTACCGCACGCCGGCCCAGGTCGTCGCGGTCGCCGAGCGGATGGCGCTCGCGCACGGCGTGCAGGTGACCCGTTCGCGCGCGGTGCGCGAGGGTGACTGGCCGGTCGAGGCGCTGGAGCGCCCGACGCTGCTCGACGGTGTGCTCGAGGCGGTGCGCGCCGACCTCGACACCGTGCCGGGCACGATCGCGGTGATCGCCAGCGAGTCGCTGCTGCCCGATCTGTACCCCGATCTGAGCCGGTCGCTGGATGCCGGGGTCGCCCTCGGCGCGGCCGGCCTGACCCGGCGGGTGGCGGTGCTGAGCCCGCAGGAGGCGAAGGGGCTCGAGTTCGACGCGGTCGTCGTCGCCGACCCGTCCCGCATCGTCGCCGAGATCCCGCGCGGCGCCGCCGCGCTGTACGTCGCGATGACGAGGCCGACCCAGCGCCTGCACGTGGTCACCACCGGGCAGCTGCCCGGCGGCATCCGTTGACCCGCAGGAGGCGGCCGCCGAGCTGGTGTACCCCTCAGTGGGGGTTTGCAGCCCCCTCTCAGACTTCGCAGAATGTGAGTACGAGCCGAGCCTTCGGGGGAGGGAACGGCTCGATCGGGTGCGGATCCGTCCGCAGCGAGTAGGGCCGGAGGCGGGGGAGCCTCCGGCCCAACGTTCTTAACGGCATCCCCTCGGGAGACCAGGGATGACCGAACGGCGAGTCGTCCGCGAGCGCGTCGCCGGCCAGTCGGCGATGCAGACGGTCGTGCTGGCCCAGTCGGCGGCGCCGCAGCGCGGCAGGCTGGCGCGGATGCTCGGCACCTCGCCGCTCACCGCGACGGCCCGCGCCGCCTACCGTTCCGCGCTCGCCGAGCTCGCCGTGGGAGAGGCGCTCGAGCAGCTGGGGCCACGCTGGGACGTGCTGCATGACGTCCCGGTCGGCGACGGGTCGCTCGACCACCTCGCCATCGGCCCCGCCGGCGTGTTCGCGGTTCACGCGGTGCTGTGCGCGGATGCCGCGGCCATCGCCGGCGACGACGGCGCGCTCGCGGACGATGTCGCGATCGCCCGGGCGCAGGCCGACGACGTGAGCGAGGCCCTGGGCGTGCACGCCGCACCCCTGGTCGCCCTGGTCGGACCGCGGCGGGTCGCCGGCGCGGGTCGGCCGGTGCTGGCCGCAACCGAGCTGCACCGCACGCTCGCCCGGGCCCCGCAGACGCTCGACGGTGACGCGGTGGCGGCGCTGTCGGACCTGGCCGATCTGCCGCGCACCTGGCCGGATGCCGACCGTACGGTGCTCGACATCCAGCAACTGCACCGGGACTTCGCCGCCGTACGCGCGTCGGTGCGATCGGCGGCGCGGGTGCGCCTGCGGTGGGCGCTCAGCGTCTCGGTCGTGCTGCTGGTGGCGGTCTGGGTCGCCGTCGCGATCGTCGCCGAGGCCGCGCTGGTGCCCTGAGAGCAGGCCGCCTCAGCGCGGCTCCTCGTCGTAGTCGAAGCCGTCGCGGATCACCTCGTTGAAGTAGCGGCCGTGCGAGCCGCCGGGGGGATCGAGCAGGGTCTCGACCACATCGGGCGGAACGTCGTGGTAGCGGTACAGGCTGCCGTTCGAGAACCGCACCCGCAGCAGGCGCCGGGTCTCGTCGTACGCGACCGCGCGCAGCATCGTCGAGCCGAGGATGTGCCAGGCCGTGCCGACCGCCATGCTCCCACCCTGCATCCCGCCTCTCGCCCGCGCAACGGCGGCGTGCTAGAGAGGGAGCATGAGCGATCGCACCGCAGCTGCAGCCTGGGTCGAGGCCTACCGCCGGGCATGGGAGTCGAACGAGCCCGACGACATCCGCGCCGTCTTCACCGACGACGCCCGCTACTTCCCGTCGCCCGACGACGATCCGTGGACCGGTATCGACGAGATCGTCGAGGGCTGGCTCGAGAACTCGGACGAGGAGGGGAGCACCTCGTTCGCGTGGGAGGTGGTCGCCGTCGACGGCGACGTCGCGGTGATCCGCGCGGTGTCGACCTATCCCGACACGGTGTTCGACAACGTCTGGATCGTGGCGCTCGCCGAGGACGGGCGGGCCCGGGAGTTCACCGACTTCTGGATCGCCCGCGAGGACTGAGCGGATAGCGTGGCAGGGTGAGCGACACCCAGCCCACCGAGCGCATCCCGGCACCGCACGACGGCTCGCAGCCGACCCGGCTGCTGCCGGCGCAGCGCCGCCCGTTCCCGTGGTGGCCGGTGCTCGCAGGCGTGCTCGGTCTCGCGCTGGTCGGCGCGATCGTCGCCCTCGTGGTGGCGCTGAACCGCCCTGCGGCGCCGGTCGCCGTGCCCACGAGCTCCACCGCGACGCCCGAG
>DATMVL010000050.1:0-4379 GCA_035563175.1 Rhodoglobus sp.
TGGAACTGGATGCGGTGCCCGCGCCGTTCCTGGAGGAGGACTTCGCGCCCGATCAGCGCTGGCATCCGTACGACGAGGGCCGCTGGGCCTGGTACGCCATCCGCACCGAGCGCTTCGATCCCGCCCGCGGGGGCTGGACGCAGGAGGAGGTCGACGACGTCGTCGACTGGCGCTGGCTCTCGGCGGACGAGCTGCGCGCATCCGGTGACGACTTCGAGCCCGCCGACCTGCCCGACCTCATCGAGGAGCACCGACCATGACCGACCTCCCCGTCCTCACCCTCGAGGATCTCCAAGCGCAGCGCCCCTTCGAGGTCGACGCGTTCGGCAACGACGACGCCGTGCTGCTCGGGCAGATCGGCATCCAGGTGATCCGCGAGCGTGAGCTCGATCTGGCCGTCGACATCGTGCTCGACGGCCACCTGGTGTTCCGGGCCAAGACCGGCACCACCGGCCCGGGCAACGACGAGTGGCTGGCCGGCAAGGCGCTCGTGGCGCGGCACTACGGCGTGCCGTCGCTGCTGGTGCGCCGGCGGCTGGAGGCCGCAGGGCGCACGCTCGCCGACGAGGGCCTCGACGAGGCGCACCGGGCGCATGGCGGCAGCATCCCGATCCTGGTGGACGGCGCCGTGGTCGGCACCGTCACGATGTCGGGGGAGCCGGACGTGATCGACCACGAGGCCTGCTACGAGACCATCACGCGGTTCCTCGCGAGCTGAGCGGTCCGTGGAGCTCCGGTTCAGCGGCCCGATCTGGTACTGGCGCGGGCCGGCGCCGTTCCACTTCGTGACCGTGCCGCCCGAGCCGGCCGCGCTGATCGCCTCGGCGTCGGAGCTGGTGACCTACGGCTGGGGCATGATCCCGGCGACCGTGACGGTCGGCTCGACGACCTGGACGACGTCGCTGTGGCCGAAGGACGGCGGCTACATCGTGCCGCTCAAGGGCGCGATCCGGCGGGCCGAATCGATCGGGCTCGACGACGTCGTGGACGTGCGGCTCAGCATCGGCGTGTGAGCCCCTCTCTGGCATCCGGATATTGTCCGATAATGCACATTATGACAATTCGCAGAGGCGCGTGCCCTCCCGTCCCTGTCCGATTCAGCGGACGATGCGCGATCCGGCGCGACCGCGCAGCCGCTCCCAGCGCTGCTGTGCCGCCTGAGGCGACTGCAGGCCGAGCGCATCGGCGATCCGGCGCCAGCTGAGCCGAGCATCCCGCGCCGCGCTCATCGCGGCGATCTCGGCCGACTCGAGTTCGGCCTGCGCCGCCGGCACGAGATGCAGCGCGGCCGTGGCGAGCTCCGCCCGCTCCCCCTCGTCCAGGTCGACCGACCGCGCATGGGCCAGCAGGAGATCGATCGCCGACGGCGCGCCTGCGCGCACCCCCGTACCGCGCTTCGCGCCGTCGGCGATCCCGGCGAGCCGGGCGCGAGCGTCGCGCTCGAGACCGGCTCGACTTCGGTCGCCCCCCGCGACCTCGTCCCCCATGCATCGATCATGCGCCGTCGACCGCGCATTGTCAACGTTTCGTTGTCAACAAAGTGTTGCCCCACTTCGGGGTACACCCACGAGGTGCTTGACTGCCGTGTGATGCGATCACGCCCGGACCCCTGCCCGTGCGGCTCCGGACTCCCCTACGACCAGTGCTGCGGGCCGCTGCACCGCCGCGAGACGGCTGCGCCCACCGCGGAGCGCCTGATGCGCTCGCGGTACGCCGCGTTCGTCGTCGGGGATCCCGGCTACCTGCTGGAGACCTGGCACCCCTCGACCCGACCCGACCGCCTCGAACTCGAGCCGGGCATCCGCTGGACCGGTCTGGAGATCGTCGGCGGCACCGGCGGCGGGATGCTGCAGCGCGAGGCCACCGTGATCTTCCGCGCGCGCTACGAGGCCGGTGGTCGGGCCGGCGCCCAGACGGAGACGAGCAGGTTCGTGCGCGAGGGCGGTCGCTGGTACTACGTCGACGGCGAGCTCTAGCCTGGGAGCCGAGCGAAGGAGCCCCGGATGACCACGCAGTTCGGTCGTGAGACCCAGTCGGCGATCTTCCGCGCCGGCGCCACCGGAGGCCGGCCGCTGGTACCGACATCGTGGGAGGCGCTCGAACGCGCGGCGAAGCGGGCGATGTCGCCGGCCGCCTGGGCGTACGTCGCGGGATCGAGCGGCGCCGAGGTCACCGCCGCCAACAACCGCCGCTCGTTCGACGCCTGGTCGATCGTCCCCCGGGTGCTGCGCGACGTCGCCGACCGCGACCTCGGCGTCGAGTTGCTCGGGCGGCGTCACGCCACCCCGGTGCTCGCGGCGCCGGTCGGGGTGCTCGAGCTGGCGCACCGGGACGCCGATCTCGGGATCGCCCGCGCCGCCGCATCCCTCGGCATCACGCCCGTGCTCTCCAGCCAGGCGTCCGTGCCGATGGAACGCGTCGGCGCGGCGCTCGGCGACGCGCCGCGGTGGTTCCAGCTCTACTGGGCGAACGACGACGACCTCGTGACGAGCTTCATGCAGCGGGCCGAAGCAGCCGGCGCCGAGGCGATCGTGGTCACCCTCGACACCCACATGCTCGGCTGGCGGCCCCGCGACCTCGACCTCGCCTACCTGCCCTTCATCCGCGGCCGGGGCATCGCGCAGTACACCAGCGATCCGGTGTTCGCGCGGCTCGTCGCCGAGCGCGTCGAGAACCCCCGCCCGGCCGGACGGCGGCCGCGCATCACGCCCGAGGCGGTCCGCACGCTGCGCGCCATGCGTCGCAGCATCACGGGCCTGCCGCCGCGCGTGGCGGTGGAGGTGTTCCTCGAGGTGTTCTCCCGACCGTCCCTGACGTGGGCCGACCTGGCGACGCTGCGCGAGCGGACGACCCTGCCGATCCTGCTCAAGGGCGTGCAGCATCCGGACGACGCGTCCCTCGCGCTGGAGCACGGCGTCGACGGCATCGTCGTGTCCAATCACGCAGGCCGGCAGGTGGACGGCGCGATCGGCTCGCTCGACGCGCTCGTGCCGGTCGTCGAGCGGGTCGGCGGCCGCATCCCCGTGCTGCTCGACAGCGGGGTCCGCTCCGGCGCCGATGTGCTGAAGGCGCTCGCACTCGGCGCCGACGCCGTGCTCGTCGGGCGGCCCTGGGTCTACGGCCTCGCGATCGCCGGTGAGCCGGGGGCCCGCGAGGCGCTGCGCAACATCGTCGCCGAGTTCGACCTCGTGCTGGGCCTGTCGGGGCACCGCTCCCCCGCGGAGCTCTCCCCCGACGCGCTGGTGCGGACGGCCTAGCGCATGCGGACCGAGCGCGGGTTCTCACGGGTCGTCGGCTTCAGCGACGGGGTCGTCGCCATCGCGATCACGCTGCTGGTGCTGCCTCTCGTCACCACCGCGGCGCAGCACCAGAGCGACGTGTGGACGTTCCTCGCCGACAACGCGAGCGACCTCTTCCTCTTCGCCCTCAGCTTCGTCGTGATCGGCCGGTTCTGGCTGGTGCACCACCAGATCTACGAGAACGCCGTCGGCTACACGCCGGCGCTGGTCTGGGCCAATCTGCTGTGGCTGCTCAGCATCGTCTTCCTGCCCGTGCCGACCCAGCTCATCGCTTCGGCCGAACGCGAGGAGCGCATCACCTACGCCCTCTACGTCGGCACCATGCTGGTGACGTGCTTCGCGGCGCTGTTGCAGCTCGCCATCATCCGCGGTCGACCCGACCTGCAGGCACCCGAGGTCCGTGGCACGCTGCGGCTCGCACCGTCATGGATCGTCATCGCGATCATGTCCGTGGCACTGCTCAGCGCGGTGCTGTTCCTGCGTGCCGGGCTGTTCGCCCTGCTGCTGCTGGCGCTCTCGCCGGTGCTCGACCGGTCGCTCGCGCGCCGCGGCTAGCGGTTGGTCGCCGCCACCCACTCGTCGAGCTTCGTCGCCGCCGCACCGGAGTCGACGACCTCGGCGGCCCGCGCCATGTTCGCGCGCAGGCGCTCGACGATGGGCTCCTGCAGCAGCTCCGGATCCTCCGCCAGCGCGAACGCGGTCAGCCCGGCGGCGGCGTTGAGCAGCACGACGTCGCGCACCGGTCCCGGCTCCCCCGCGAGCACACCGCGCGCCACGGCCGCGTTGTGCTCCGGGTCCTTGCCGAGCAGATCCTGGATGTCCGCGCGCTCGATCCCCAGGTCGCGGGGGTCGAGGTCGTGCTCGGTCACGAAACCGCGCGACACCTCCCAGATGTGGCTGTGCCCCGTGGTGGTCAGCTTGTCGATGCCGTCGTCGCCACGGTAGACCAGGGCGGTAGCGCCGCGGGTGCGGAACACGCCGACCACCAGCGGCACCCGTTCGAGCGAGGCGACGCCGACCGCCGACGCCTCCGGCCGGGCCGGGTTGCAGAGCGGCCCGAGGATGTTGAACAGGGTCGGG
>DATMVL010000051.1:0-13554 GCA_035563175.1 Rhodoglobus sp.
TCCACGTTCACGTCGTTCATCCAGCAGGACCAGCCGACGATCGACGCCCTCAACGAGATCGGGCTCGACGCCAGCGCGTTCGGCAACCACGAGTTCGACCGCGGCCAGGAGGACGTGGACGACCGGGTGCTGGAGGAGGCCGACTGGCCCTACCTCGCGGCGAACATCTACCGCGACGGGCAGCCGGCGTACCAGGAGTACTCGCTGCACGAGGTCGACGGCGTGACCGTCGGCTTCATCGGCGCCATCACCGAGGACATGCCGTCGCTGGTCAGCCCGACCGGCATCGCGGGGCTCGAGTTCCGCGACATCCCGACCGAGGTCAACCGGGTCGCCGACGAGCTGAGCGATGGTGACGAGGCCAACGGCGAGGCGGACGTGCTGGTGCTGCTCGTGCACGAGGGCGCCGCGACCGCCGATCTGCCGGCGGCCGACGACCTCGAGTCGAACTTCGGCGAGATCGTCAACGAAGTGAACGCGGAGGTCGACGCCATCGTGTCGGCCCACACGCATCAGCTGTACAACCACCAGGCGCCGATCCCCGGTACCGATCGAACCCGCCCGGTGATCCAGGCGTCCGAGTACGGCCGCTACTACGGCCACCTCTCGCTCTCGGTCGACCCGGTGTCGCACGAGCTGCTCTCCATCTCGTCCGAGGTGCTGCCGCTGTTCGGCTCGGCC
This sequence comes from Rhodoglobus sp., assembly GCA_035563175.1. Lineage (GTDB taxonomy): Bacteria > Actinomycetota > Actinomycetes > Actinomycetales > Microbacteriaceae > Rhodoglobus. The sequence goes on from DATMVL010000051.1 coordinate 682, forward strand.
GAGCCCGACCCGGAGGTGGCGGCGATCGTCGCGGACGCCGAGGCGGTCGCGAACGAGCTCGGCGCCGAGGAGGTCGGGCAGATCACGGACTCGTTCCTGCGGGCCAAGCAGTCCGGAGGCGGCGAGAACCGCGGCGGTGAGTCCACGCTCGGCAACCTGGTCGCCGACGCGCATCTGGCCGCGACCGCCGACCGCGGTGCGGAGGTCGCCTTCATGAACCCTGGCGGCCTGCGTGCCGACCTGGTGTACGCGCCCGACGGCACGGTCACCTACCGGGAGGCGGCCAGCGTCCAGCCCTTCGCCAACACGCTGGTGACGCTGGATCTGACCGGCGACCTCATCCGTCAGGCGCTCGAGCAGCAGTGGCAGCCCGCGGGTGCGTCGCGACCGTTCCTCAAGCTGGGCGTCTCGTCGAACCTGACGTACACCTACGACCCGGCGGCTCCGGCGGGCTCGCGCATCGGCACCATCTACCTCGACGGCGAGCCCCTCGCCGGCGACCGGGTGGTCCGCGTCGTGGCGAACTCGTTCCTCGCCGGCGGCGGCGACTCGTTCGCGGCGTTCGCCGAGGGCGCCAACCGCGCCGATACCGGACTGGTCGACCTCGAGGCCTCGGTGGGCTACTTCGAGGGCGGCGACCCGATCGCGCCCGACTACGCGCAGCGCTCCGTCGGCGTCTCGCTGTCGGCACCGGATGCGGACGGCTACTCGGCCGGCGACCAGGTCACCCTGTCGCTGTCGTCGCTGCTGTTCAGCAACGGCGGCCCGCAGCAGGGCACCGCGGTCGTGTCTCTCGACGGTCAGGAGCTCGGGTCGGCGCCGATCGACCCGGCCATCGTCGACACCACCGACGAGCAGGGCCGTGCCACGGTGACGATCACCATCCCGGAGGGCGCCGCGGCCGGCACGCTGGTGCTGACGGTGAGCGTGCCCGAGAACGGCACCGCGATCGACGTGCCCATCCAGATCACCTCGAACCTCGAGGCGATCGAGAACGTCAAGGCGCCGAAGATCACCGGCCAAGCTCGCATCGGCGGCACGCTGCGCACCGACGGCGGCAAGTGGAGCGAGAAGCGCGTCGAGCTGTCGTACCAGTGGAGCCGCGACGGCGTCGCGATCGAGGGTGCGACCGGCGACCGCTACCGCCCGGTGGCCGCGGATGCCGGAGCCGAGATCACCGTGACGGTCACCGCCTCGAAGGAGGGCTTCGCCGACGGCGCCGCCACCTCCGAGCCGGTGACGGTCGGCAAGGCCGATACCAGCACCTACGGCCGGGCCGACCGGCTGCTGGTTTGGGGCGACCGCGAGGTGAACTACACCTTCACCGTGAGCGCGCCGCAGGGCATCGAGCCGACCGGCGACGTCGCGATCTACGACGGCCGTCGCAGGATCGCGACGGTGACGCTCGAGCCCGGCTCGAACGGTCGCGGCACGGTGGCGCTCGAGCTCGATCGAGGCCTGCACGCCCTGCAGGCCGTCTACCTCGGCGACGAGCGCCTCAAGCGCAGCGAATCGTGGCCGTCGATCGTGATCGCCTTCTAGCACCGCGCACACGAACGAGGGGCCCGGGCTGATCGCCCGGGCCCCTCGTCGTGGTGCGTCAGCTCTGCGAGGTGCTGTCCTTGACCTGGCCGGCGGCGTCGGTCGCTTCGCCGCGCACGTTCTGCGCAGCGTCGGTGGCGCTCGACTTGACGGCGTCCGCGGCTTCGCGTGCCGGCTCCTTCAGATTCTCGCCCGCCTGCTTCGCAGCCTGTCCGAGGTCGTCCACGAGCGGTTGCGCCTGCTCCTTGACATTCTGGGCGATGCTGCGCTCCTTCTGGCTCGCCGGGATCAGCGAGGAGACGAGCAGGCCGGCGCCGAAGGCGATCAGGCCGACCGCCAACGGGTTGCCCTCCACCTTCTGTGCCGCTGCCTGCGCGCCCTCGGAGACCTTGGAACCTGCCGACGACGCTGCGTCGCCCGCGCTCGATGCCGAACCCATGACCTTCTCCTTCACGTTGTCGAACGCGCCCCGCACCTTGCCGACCTGCCGGTGCGCGATGCTCGATGGCCGCACCTTGTCGGCCAGGGCGTCGACGTCATCGCCCAACTCGGCGCGGGTGCGCTCGATGTCGTCCCTGATCTGATCTGCGTTGCTCATCGTTCTCCCTCTGGTTTCAGTGCTTCCGGAATCCGCTTGACGGAGTCCGCGGTGCGCGGCATCCCCTTGATGCGCTCGAGCTGCTTGCGTCCGCTCAGGTACAGCGCGAGCGCGACGATCGCGTACACGACCGCCACGATGAGCGCCGACCAGCCGTTGCCGATCAGCGTGCCCAGGCCCCACCACACGGCGATGGAGAGGAACAGCAGTGCCATGTGCCCGGCGACGCCGGCACCGCCGAGCAGTCCGGCGCCCTTCCCGGCCTTGGACGCGGAGTCCTTGAGCTCGGCCTTCGCCAGCTCCACCTCCTGCCGCAGCAGCGTCGAGAGATCGCGGGTGACCTCCGACAGCAGCTGGCCGAGCGATGAGTTCGCCGCGCGATCAGCCGGGTCGGTGCCCGTGGGATCGGTCATCGTCGCTCACCCTCGCCCGGCAGCGTGAACGGCGAGTCGGCCGCGACCTCGTCGAATGTCGGCGTCGCCTCCGTCGCTCCCGCGGTCGTCGTCTCGAATCCGGCGCTGCCGGTGCCCGAGGCTGCGTACTGCTGCGTGGGGACGGCGGTCGGCATCGGCGCGGTCGCGCCGGCGGGCCCAGCGGTCGATGCGGTCGTGCCGGTGGCGCTCGGCGTGGTGCCGCCTTCCGGAGCTCCCGCGGCGAGGTTCTTGACGAGCCGCCCGGCCACCAGACCGGCGCCGGCGGCGATGGCGATGAAGAGTCCGGGCTTCCGGCGCGCGAAGTCCTTGACCTCCGCGAGCAGCGATCCCGGGTCGCGTGCATCCAGCCATTCGGCCGTGGAGCTCACGCGGTCGGCGACCTGCCCGACCACCTCGGTCGCGAGACCGCCTTGCTCGGACGATCCGGCCATCGACCGCAGCTCATCGCCCACCGAGCGCAGGCCCTGCGCCGCGCGGGTCTGTTGCGTCGCGGCCTGGTCGCGCAGCTCTCCGCCGGCCTGGTCGACCAGCTTCCGCGCCTGCGTCTTGGCCTCGCCGGCGACGTTCCGCGCCTCGTCCTTGGCGGTGCCGGCGACCCGCTGACCCGCGTCCTTCGCCTCCGAGGCGACGCCCGCAGCCTGTTCGCGGGCGCTGGTCCCGCCGCTCCCTGTCGTATCCGTCATGGTGTGCCTTCCTGTTGAACCACCTTCCGATCCACACTCCCCGATTCGGCGGGAGCGGGCCAGGTCTTGCCATCCACACGCGGCCGACGTACCTTCCCGCCTTCCTCCACAGCCGCGCTCAGGGTCAGGGGAGGTCCGTAGAATCCTCGGCATGACGCCCGCGCTGTCCGTACTCGAGCGGACGTTCGGCTACGCGGCGTTCCGCGGCCAGCAGGCCGAGATCATCGACACCGTCGTGAACGGCGGCGACGCGCTCGTGCTCATGCCCACCGGCGGCGGCAAGTCGCTCTGCTACCAGATCCCCGCTCTGGTGCGGCCGGGCACCGGCGTCGTGATCTCGCCGCTCATCGCCCTGATGCAGGATCAGGTGGATGCTCTCGCCGCCCTCGGCGTGCGTGCGGCGTTCCTCAACTCGACGCAGGGGCCCGAGCAGCGCGCGGATGTGGAACGGCGGTACCTCGCGGGCGAACTCGACCTGCTCTACCTCGCGCCCGAGCGCCTCGGCATGAGCTCGACTGCTGACCTGCTCGACCGGGGCACGATCGCCCTGTTCGCCATCGACGAGGCGCACTGCGTGTCGCAGTGGGGCCACGACTTCCGGCCCGACTACCTGCGGCTGTCGATGCTGCACGAGCGCTGGCCGGCGATCCCGCGCATCGCGCTCACGGCGACCGCGACCGCCGCCACCCGTGCGGAGATCGCCCAGCGACTGCAGCTGACCGAGGCGAAGCAGTTCGTCTCCAGCTTCGACCGGCCCAACATCCAGTACCGCATCGAGACGAAGGCGCAGCCGCTGCAGCAGCTGCTGTCGCTGATCCGCACCGAGCACGACGGCGATGCCGGCATCGTCTACTGCCTGTCGCGCAACTCGGTCGAGAAGACGGCCGCCTTCCTGGTCGAGCAGGGCGTGCCGGCGCTGCCGTACCACGCCGGGCTCGACGCGGGTGTCCGGCAGCGCAACCAGTCCCGGTTCCTGCGCGAGGACGGCATGGTGATGGTGGCGACCATCGCCTTCGGCATGGGCATCGACAAGCCGGACGTGCGGTTCGTCGCCCATCTCGACCTGCCGAAGAGCGTCGAGGGCTACTACCAGGAGACCGGTCGCGCCGGCCGCGACGGTCTGCCGTCGACGGCCTGGCTCGCGTACGGGCTGCAGGATGTGGTGCAGCACCGGCGGATGATCGACGAGTCGGACGGCGACGTCGGCCACAAGCGCAACCTCTCCGCGCATCTGGATGCGATGCTCGCGCTCTGCGAGACGATCGAGTGCCGACGCGTGCGGCTGCTGCAGTACTTCGGCCAGCAGAGCGACGCGTGCGGCAACTGCGACACCTGCCTGGCCCCGCCGGAGTCGTGGGATGGCACGGTCGCGGCGCAGAAGCTGCTCTCGACCGTGGTGCGGCTGCAGCGCGAGCGCAATCAGCGCTTCGGCGCAGGTCAGCTCATCGACATCCTGCTCGGCAAGCCCACCGCGAAGGTGCAGCAGCACGGCCACGACCAGCTCGCCACGTTCGGCATCGGTCAGGAGCTCAGCGAGCAGGAGTGGCGCGGCGTCGTGCGGCAGCTGCTCGCCCAGGGGGTGCTCGCCGTGCAGGGCGAGTACGGCATCCTCGTGCTGGCCGAGTCGAGCGCCGCCGTGCTCGACGGCAGCCGCAAGGTGATGCTGCGCAAGGAGGCGGCGCGGCCGTCCCGGGCGGCGAAGCGCGCGGTCGCCGCCGACCTGCCGGGCGAGGCCGTGCCGCTCTTCGAGGCGTTGCGCACCTGGCGGGCGGCGACGGCGCGCGAGCAGGGCGTGCCCGCCTACGTCGTGTTCGGCGACGCTACGCTGCGCGGCATCTCGGTGACCAAGCCCGCGTCGCTGGCCGAGCTCGGCACGATCAGCGGCGTGGGCGAGAAGAAGCTCGAGGTCTACGGCGAGGCCGTGCTCGAGCTCGTGGCGGGCGCGGCGTGATCCGCACCGAGCGCCTGCTGCTGCGGCAATGGCGCGAATCCGACCGCGAGCCGTGGGCGGCGCTCAACGCCGACCCGGAGGTGCGCGAGCACTTCCCGAACCTCCTCACGCGGCAGGAGTCGGACGAGGCGCTCGACCGCATGGCGGCGGGGATCGACGCTCGCGGCTGGGGACTGTGGGCGGTCGAGCACGACGGCGCGCTGCTCGGGTTCACCGGGCTGAACCCGGTCGGCTACGAGACGCCCTTCACGCCCGCGACCGAGATCGGCTGGCGGTTCGCCCGGCACGCCTGGGGTTCCGGCTTCGCCACCGAGGCTGCACGAGCCGCGCTCGCATACGGCTTCGACGAGGTGGGCCTCGAGGAGATCGTCTCGTTCACAGCCACCACCAACACGCGCTCGATGGCCGTGATGGAGCGCATCGGCATGGTGAGGGACGCCGCCGAGGACTTCGACCACCCGAACGTCGAGCACGGCCACCGGCTCGAGCGCCACGTGCTGTACCGGCTGCGACGGCCCTGACCGGCTGACGCGCCGCGGAGCATGGCAGCATGTCCCGGTGAAGCTTCTCGCCCGGCTGCTGCTCGCGCCGCTGGCCCGCCTCGTGTTCCGCCCGAAGGTCATCGGCCGCCGGAACATGCCGAAGACCGGCGGCGTGCTCGTCGCGAGCAACCACCTCTCGTTCATCGACAGCGTGGTGATCACGCTCGTCGCCCGGCGCTCCGTGTCGTTCATGGCGAAGTCGAGCTACTTCGCCGGCCGCGGGGTGCGCGGTGCGCTCTCGCGCGGCTTCTTCCGCGGTGTGGGCGCGGTGCCGGTGGAGCGGGGGGCCGGGCAGGCGGCGCAAGCGGCGCTCGATGCCGGCCTCGGCATCCTGCGTTCCGGCGACGCGTTCTCGATCTACCCGGAGGGCACTCGCTCGCGCGACGGGCGGCTGTACCGCGGCCGCACCGGTATCGCCTGGCTCGCGCTGACCGCCGGCGTGCCCGTCGTGCCGGTCGCGCTGATCGGCACCGACCGGCTGCAACCGGCTGACACGAACCGCATCCGGTTCGCGAGGGTTACGGTGCAGTTCGGCGAGCCGATGGATCTGAGCCGCTTCGGTTCGGCCGATTCGGGCCGCGCCCGGCGGCAGGCGACGGATGCGGTGATGGCCGAGATCGCGAGGATGTCCGGTCAGGAGGTGGCGGGCGTGTACAACGAGCCGCCGCCCGCGACGGTCCGCGATCGCGTGCGCCGCTGGTTCCGTCGCGAGCGGCGCTGACGAAGGACTTTCATCTTCGCCGGCGGGTGTGCGACAGTACCTGCGACAGGAAGGACGCTCATGGCCGTCTACCGCACCGCGCTGCCGCAGCTCGAACCTGATCGGGTCTTCCTCACCGACGGCGGTCTGGAGACCGACCTGGTGTTCAACCACGGCGTCGACCTGCCGCTGTTCGCCGCGTGCGACCTGCTGCGGTCGGAGGAGGGGCGGCGGATGCTGCGCCGCTACTTCGACGAGTACGCGGAGATCGCGACGTCCAACGGTCTCGGGCTGCTGCTCGACACGCCCACCTGGCGGGCGAATCCGGATTGGACGCATCGGCTGGGCTACGACGACCGCGAGTTCGCCGAGGTCAATCGTCGGGCCGCACAGCTCGCCGCGGAGGTGCGGGACGATTGGGAGCGCGAGGGATCTCCGATGCCGATCAGCGGTGTGATCGGTCCCCGTGGCGACGGCTACGTCCCGTCAGCTCGGCAGACGATCGATGAGGCCCGCACGTACCACTCGGCGCAGATCCGCGTGCTCGCCGACACGGAGGTCGACTTCGTCGCCGCGATCACCATGAACTATCCCGAAGAGGCCGTCGGCATCGCGCTCGCCGCTGAGGACGCCGGCATGCCCGTGGTCATCTCGTTCACCGCCGAGACGGATGGGCGTCTGGCGAGCGGCCATCCTGTCGCCGAGGCGATCGCCATCGTCGATGAAGCCAGCGGGTCCGCCCCCGCGTACTACATGGTGAACTGCTCGCACCCGACGCATCTGCCCGGGGACCTCTCAGGGCTCGATCGAGTGCGAGGCTTCCGCGCGAACGCCTCGAGCATGAGCCACGCCGAGCTCGACGAGTCCGAGGTGCTCGACGACGGCGACCCGGTCGAACTGGCCGGACAGTTCGCGGAACTGCGAGCGCGCATGCCCTCGCTGACCGTGCTGGGTGGATGCTGTGGCACCGACTCCCGTCACGTCGCCGCGATCGCGGAGGCCGCGCGCTAGGCCTGCGCGGCCTGCGCCTGCTGCTCCGCTTCGGCGACCTTCGCGCGCACCTCGTCCATGTCGAGGCCCTCGACCGCGCTGATCACCTGCTCGAGCGCTGGGGCTGGCAGCGCGCCGGGCTGCGCGAAGACGAGGATGCCGTCGCGGAACGCCATGAGCGTCGGGATCGAGGTGATGCCGGCGGCACCCGCGAGCTCGCGCTCGGCTTCGGTGTCGACCTTGCCGAAGGTGATGTCGGGGTGGGCCTGGGATGCGGCCTCGAAGATCGGGCCGAACTGGCGGCACGGTCCGCACCACTCCGCCCAGAAGTCGACCAGCGTGATGCCCGGGCTGGTGACGGTGTCGGAGAAGTGCTCTGCGGTCAATGCGACGGTGGCCATGCATCCAGCCTAAGCAAGCCCGATGTGCCCGCCCGCGGGTTGCGCTCAGGGCGGAAACCGACAACGCAGCATGCCGTCGTTTGGCGCAACTCGCCAAAGCGCGCCGGGGCGCCCCGACCCGGATTTGGCGGCCATCCACCGAGGAATCGCGCGCGCCGCGCGACCGATCTACCGTGTTCGGCATGACCCAGCTCGCCGAACGCAAGGACACCGCGCCGATCACCGTCGATCCCGCGCCGAAGGTCGATGTCGCCGCCCTCGGCCAGCAGCTCATGGGCCGGTGGGCCGACATCCGCCGCCGCTCGCGGGCGTTCGCATCCCGTCCTGAGCTGCAGCGCATCCCCGGCCAGACCATGGCCGAGCACCGCGCCCGCGTGCGGCACCAGCTCGATCTGCTGGCGGAGGAGGGCAACGTGCACCTGGCGTTCCCGAAGTCGGTGGGCGGCGGCGAGGATGCCGGGGCCAACATCGCCCAGTTCGAGGAGATCGTGCTCGCCGATCCGAGCCTGCAGATCAAGGCCGGCGTGCAGTGGGGTCTCTTCGGTGCCGCCGTGTTGCACCTCGGCACGGAGGAGCACCACGCGAAGTGGCTGCCGGGCATCATGAGCATGGAGATCCCGGGCGCGTTCGCGATGACCGAGACCGGCCATGGTTCGGATGTCGCGGCGATCGGCACGACCGCCACCTACGACCCCGAGATGCAGGAGTTCGTGCTCCACACCCCCTTCCGGGCGGCGTGGAAGGACTACCTCGGCAACGCGGCCGTGGACGGCAAGGCGGCGACGGTGTTCGCGCAGCTCATCACGAACGGCGTCAACCACGGCGTGCACTGCTTCTACGTGCCGATCCGCGACGAGTCCGGTGCCTTCCTGGCCGGCATCGGCGGCGAGGACGACGGGCTCAAGGGCGGCCTGAACGGCATCGACAACGGCCGTCTGCACTTCGACCGGGTGCGGGTGCCGCGCGAGAACCTGCTGAACAAGTACGGCGACGTCGCCCCCGACGGCACCTACAGCTCACCGATCGCGAGCCCGGGTCGCCGCTTCTTCACCATGCTCGGCACGCTGGTGCAGGGGCGGGTGAGTCTCGACGGGGCGTCGGTGGTCGCGAGCAAGCTCGCCACCACCATCGCGATCACCTACGCCAGCCAGCGCCGCCAATTCACCGCCGCGAGCGACACCGATGAGGAGGTGCTGCTCGACTACCAGCGCCACCAGCGCCGCCTGCTGCCCCGGCTGGCCACCACGTACGCGATGTCGTTCGCCCACGAGCGCTTCCTCGAGAAGTTCCACGGCGTCTTCAGCGGCGAGCACGACACCGACGCCGACCGGCAGGATCTCGAGACCCTCGCCGCCGCGCTCAAGCCGCTGTCGACCTGGAACGCGCTCGACATCCTGCAGGAGAGCCGCGAGGCCTGTGGCGGTCAGGGCTTCCTGGCCGAGAACCGCCTCACTCAGCTGCGCGCCGACATGGACATCTACGCCACCTTCGAGGGCGACAACAACGTGCTGCTGCAGCTGGTGGCCAAGCGCCTGCTGACCGATTACTCGCGGAAGTTCGCGAAGCTGGATGCGGGCGCGATGGCCGCGTTCGTCGCCGACCAGGTCGGTGAGGCGGCCTTCAACCGCAGCGGGCTGCGCCGCATCGCGCAGGCCGTGGCGGACTTCGGGTCGACCGCCCGCTCGGTGGAGTCGCTGCGCAGCACCGCGGCGCAGCGCCAGCTGCTCACCGACCGGGTGCAGAGCATGATCGCCGAGGTCGCCGGCCGGCTGCGCGACGCGAACAAGCTGCCGAAGATGGAGGCAGCGCAGCTGTTCAACCGCAACCAGAACGCGCTCATCGAGGCGGCGCGGGCGCACGGCGAGCTGCTGCAGTGGGAGGCGTTCACGGATGGCGTGGCCGCGGTGCAGGATCCGGGCACCAAGCAGGTGCTGACCTGGCTGCGCGACCTCTTCGGTCTCGGACTGATCGAGCACCACGCGTCGTGGTACCTGCAGCACGGCCGCATCTCGGCCCAGCGCGTGCAGGCGGTGACGGCATACATCGACGAGCGGCTGCTGCCGCGCATACGGGCGCACGCGCTCGATCTGGTGGCGGCGTTCGAGCTCACCCCCGAACTGATCGGTGCGCCGATCGCCCTCGGTGCGGAGCAGCAACGGCAGGACGAGGCGCGCGCGTACTACGAGCAGGGCCGGGCGGCCGGCACGCTGCCGGTGGACGAGAAGGCGCCGGCGAAGGAGCGCAAGCCGGTCAGGACGGCGTAGCGGATTGCAGGCTGGTTGCGCGACCGTATCGGCCTGCGTGCGGCCGGGGGCGTTTCCGTACCGTCGTGGTCATGACGAAGACCGCACTGCTCGCCGCCTCCGGACTGCTCGCCGCGCTCGTCCTCACCGGCTGCGCGACCGCTCCCATCCCCTCGCCGGGTGAGACGGTGGCGCCCTCGCCCGCTCAGACCACGGAGCCGGCCGGCGCCACGGACGACGCGCTGCTGGACGCGCTCGACGCGCAGAAGGCCGCGATGGCGGAATGGGATGCAGGCTGGTTCGCCGCCGGATGCCCGGCTTACGACGCCGGCGACACGGCGAGCGCCGACTGCCGCGCCCTGCTGCCCGCTGCGATCGACGTGGCGACGGCTACCGACGAGCTGTTCGGCGACCTGGACACGAGCGTGCCCGAGCTCGTCCACCTCGATCCGCTGCGGGCGGCCGCGGAGTACGCGCAGTGGCGGGGCGGCGAGTGGTACGCCGCCGGCTGCGACGCGGTACCCGCCGACGACGCGAGCTGCGCCTGGCCGACGTGGGATCTCGTGGACGACCTCGGCGTGCTGCAAGAGGCGTTCACGGAGTGGACGCGCTGACGCTTCAGGCGGCGCTGACCTCCCGCAGCCGCAACGCGACGGCGGCGCCGAGCACCACCACGACCGCCGTCGCGGCGGCGATCCCGGCGGGCACCGACACGAGCTCGCCGGCGAGCCGTCCGACGGCGACCCACGCGAGGCCCCAGGCGAGCCCGATCGCCGGTGCGAGTCGGCCCCGGCCGCGCACCGCCGTCAGCACTCCGACCACGGCCGCGACGGCGACGACGATCACCGCCCACACGTCCTCGGGCAGGCCGAGACCGCGGAAGCCCGCGGCGTCGAGCACCGCGGTCGCGTTCGCCGCGGTGGCGATGGTGACCCAGCCCAGGTACAGGCCCAGCGTGCCGTCGGTGACCACGGCATCCACCGGGCCGTTCGGGCGCAGCCGCAGGCAGAGCAGGAAGCAGCGCACCAGCACGGCCAGCAGCGCGACGATCACCGGCAGGCTCAGCCAGAGCTGGTCGAACTGCACGCTGAGGATCCAGGCGGCGTTGAGCAGCAGGGATGCGGCGACCCAGTAGCCGAGGCGGCGGTGCCGCTCCGCGCTCGACTGGGCGGGCAGCAGCTGCCAGACCGCGTAGGCGAGGAGGCCCAGGTAGATGACGCTCCAGATCGAGAACGCGGGGCCGGCCGGGGCGATCGGGGTGGCCGTGGCGCTCAGCGCGCCGCCGGCCGCATCCTGGATGGGCGTGCCGCCGGCGGCACCGGAGCCGACGAAGGCGCCGACGACGGCCACGACCGCGCTGGCGGCGACGGTGATCTGGCGCACGACATCCTTCGGCTCACGCATACCGGGACGGTAACAGCGGGGCGTTCGCAAGGGCCGGGGGTTGCGGTCGCCGGGCCGGTAGCGTCCCGGCTATGAGCTTCAACGACGACGCCCGCATCGACACGGGCCGGGTCAGCCGCCGGGGGCGCAACACCGCGATCGGCATCGGCGGCGGCGGCGGTCTTCTCGTGGTCGGCCTGTTCATCCTGTCGCAGGTCGTCGGCTTCGACCTGACCGGGCTGGCACCGGCGATCGACGGCGGTCAGCAGCAGCAGGGCGAGGAGGTGACGCAGTGCGACACCGGCGCCGACGCCGACGCGAACCTCGACTGCCGCATCGCCGGCGCGGCCGACTCGCTCGACACCTACTGGACCGGTGCGGCCGACGGCTACCGGTCGACGGACATCGTGCTGTTCACCGATCAGACCGGCACCGGATGCGGTGGCGCCTCGAGCGCGGTCGGGCCGTTCTACTGCCCGGCCGACGAGACGATCTACGTCGACACCGCCTTCTACGACGAACTGCGCTCGCGGTTCGGTTCGAGCGGCGGACCGCTCGCGGAGATGTACGTGATCGCGCACGAGTGGGGCCACCACATCCAGAACATCACCGGCCGCATGCAGGGTCTCGACTTGCAGGACACCGGGCCGACCTCGGACGGCGTGCGCCTCGAACTGCAGGCCGACTGCTACGCCGGCAGCTGGGTGGGGGCGGCGGACGAGATAGTCGACGAGAACGGCGTGCCGTTCCTCGAGCCGGTGACGCAGGAGCAGATCCGGGACGCCCTGAGTGCGGCCTCGGCGGTGGGCGACGACCGCATCCAGCAGTCGACGCAGGGCCAGGTGAACCCCGAGAGCTGGACGCACGGCTCGAGCGAGTCGCGGCAGAAGTGGTTCCTGGCCGGTGTCGACGGCGGTCCGACGGCGTGCGACACCTTCGCCGTGGACGGCGCGCAGCTCTGATACCGAGAACCTGAATTCCCGTCACCCCCTTCCGCGCAGGTCTCTCGCCCTGGTACGGTGCTGGAGTCCCCCGAAAGGCGGACACCGTCAGTACGCAAGGCACCCCCGTGTCGCCCCCCGAGCACCCGAACGACTTAGGCATCGCCGCCCTGCTCCGCTCCGCCTCCTATGAGGAGGCGACGGAGGGGCTCACCGCGGCCTGGCGCGAGTACCTCCCCGACCGGGCCCCGGCGCTCGCGGAGCGCATCGCGGCGCTGCCCGAGGAGCACCTCAACCGCGCACCCGAGCTGATCTACGCGCTCGGCTACTGCGCGCTGATCGGCCGCCCCCGCAATCCGTTCCTCGCCATCGCCTGCTTCGACGCCGCCGAGGAGCACGATCCCGGCCAGGCGCTGCTCTGCGCTCTCGGCCGCGCGCGCGCCCGTCGCGCGCTCGGCCGGTTCG
>DATMVL010000052.1:0-6088 GCA_035563175.1 Rhodoglobus sp.
CTGACGCGGGGCCGCACCGCGCTCGGGTTGTCGCGCTGACGCGGGGCCGCACCGCGCTCGGGTTGCCGCGCTGACGCGGGGCCGCACCGCGCGACTGGTGCGATATCGCGCAACTCGCGTGCCGACTTGCGCGAAGTCGCGCAAGTCGCGCTGGGCCGGACACCGGTTCGTGCCGAATGGCGCTGCCGGGCCGCAGCATGCGCCATTCGGCACGAGTGGGTGCAGTGCGCGCCGCGGCTGGGCTTCCCGTTGTCGAGCTGCCGCGGATGGCGACTGCCCCCTGGTGGCCGGTCGCCGATCGCGGCAACTCGGCGGTGGGGTCAGCCGCAGGGAGTCCGAGGCGAGCGCGGGCTACAGCCCCGAGTACGCGTGCAGCCCCTTGAAGAACACGTTCACGATCGTGAAGTTGAAGATGAGGGCGCTGAAGCCCACGATCGACAGCCACGCCGACCGCGAGCCCCGCCAGCCGCGGGTCGCGCGGGCGTGGATGTACCCGGCGAAGAGCACCCAGACGATGAAGGTCCAGACCTCCTTGGTGTCCCAGCCCCAGTAGCGGCCCCACGCGCGCTCGGCCCACACGGCGCCGGCGATGAGGGTGAAGGTCCAGAAGACGAAGCCGATCACGATGAGGCGGTAGGCGATCCGCTCGAGCGCGTCGGCATCCGGGAGCGCTGCGAGCGCGCGGGGCGACCCCGACCGGCGCGCCTTCAGCAGCTGCACGATCGACACGGCCGACCCGATGCCGAGGAAGCCGGTCGCCAGCGACGCGACGAACACGTGGATGACCAGCCACGCCGACTGCAGGGCCGGCGGCAGCGGCACCACGTCGACGTAGAAGCTGACGGTGGCGATGCCGAGCGCGATGGTGACGAAGCCGATGACGAAGGCACCCAGGAAGCGCAGGTCCTGCCAGAACTGCACCGCGAGGTACACGCCCACGATGATCGCGGTCGCCGTGAGCGAGAACTCGAACATGTTGGCCCACGGCACCCGCTCGGCCGCGACGCCGCGGAGCACCGCGGAGACCACGTGCAGCACCCACCCGACCACGGTGAGCGCGACGGCGGCGTTGAGGTAGCGGGGCGATCTGCGGGCCGGGGGCTGCGGGCGCTCCAGCACGGTGACGCCGCCGGTGGTGCCGGATGCGGTGCTCGCCGCGACCGGGACGGGCGCCGCCCGCCGCGACAGGTCGAGCGTGTACAGCACGAAGGCGACGGCGTACACCGCCATCGCGGAGTACACCCCGACCAGTGAGATGGAGGCGAGCGTCTCGGTCACGGCTCAACTGTAGTTGCGGCGGATGCGACGCGCCTGGGGGCGGGATGCGCCGCGGACCGCGCGTGATCCGAGGGGTTCGTCAGGAAGGACGGCGGACGTCCGCCTCGGGTTGCGACGCCCCCGCCGGTGCGGCCCCGCCGTGCCGATCGGCCAGCTCCGCCACCGCCGCCGCCAGCGTCGGGTCGTCGCCCCGCGCGAGCCCCGCGTACTCGAACGTGACCGAGCCGTCGTCGCCGGTCACCGCCTTCACCCACATGCGCCGGCGCGGGATGAAGAGGCTCGCGACGAGCGCCAGCGTCGAGATCAGCGCGAAGGCGAGCACCCACACCTGCGCCGGGTTGTGATGCACCTCGAGGGAGACGAACCGCGGGATCTCGGCGAGCTCGACCGAGCCGAGCCCGTTCGGCAGCTCGGCGGTCTCGCCGGGCTGCAGCTGGATCGCCTCGGCGGGCGCGTCGCGGCCGGCGAGCTTGTCGAGGTCGTCGGTGTCCAGCGCGTAGGCGTTGGTCGCGCGGCCCTCGTCGAGGCCGAGGTCGCCGGTGTAGACCTCCAGCGTGAGCACGGGCAGCACCAGGTCGGGGTAGCTCGACGCCAGCGCACCCGTGTCGGTGCGGGCGGCGGTCGGGTAGAAGAGGCCGGTCATGCCCACCTGCTCTGCCAGGCCATCCGGGATCTTGATGACGCCCAGGCTGAACAGGTTCGCGTCCTGAGGCAGGAACGGCGTCGGGTCCGAGAACACCACGTTGCCGTCCGGATCGCGCACGATCAGCTGCGGCGCGTAGCCGTTGCCGAGCAGGTACACCTGAGTGTCCCCGATCGTCAGCGGCTCGTTGACCTTGATGGTCCCCTGCGTCTCCTCGCCGCCCTGCACTCGCGCGGTCACCTCGGTGGTGAAGTCGACCGGCTGGCCGATGGCGTCCTGGTTCTCCTCCTCGTACCGCGCCTCGAACGAGTCGACCCGCAGCGAGTACGGCTGCAGCTGGCTCTCGTCGAAGAAGCGGCCCGGGTTGAAGGAGTCGTAGCTGGTGAGCAGGTTCACGAACGCCTGCCCCTCGACCAGCACCTTCTGGCCGGTGTAGCCGAACCCGCCGCCGAGCCCGACCGTGACCAGCACCCCGATGAGCGCGGTGTGGAACACGAGGTTGCCGGTCTCGCGGGCGTAGCCGCGTTCGGCGCTCACCGACGCCCCGTAGCGTTCGGTGCGGTAGCCCATCCGCCGCAGCACGGCCTCGGCGGAGTCGATCGTCGCGTCGGAGCCGGCACGCGTGGTGAACCCCTCGAGCCGCGCGAGCCGCGCCGGCGTTCTCGGCGGCTTCGAGCGGATCGCCTCGAGGTGGTGCTTGGTGCGCGGGATGACGCAGCCGATGAGCGAGACGAACAGCAGCAGGTAGATGGCCGAGAACCACACCGAGCTGTAGGTGGAGAACACGCCCAGCGCATCCAGCACCGCCGACAGCTCGGGGTTCTCGGACTTGTAGAGCGCGACGCCGTTCGGGTCGGAGCTGACCTGCGGCACCAGCGACCCGGGGATCGCGGCGATGGCGAGCAGCAGCAGCAGGAACAGCGCCGTGCGCATGGTGGTGAGCTGGCGCCAGAAGAACCGCAGCCAGCCGACCGGGCCGAGGGCGGCGTTGCCGGGGCGCTCCTCGGAGTCGACGTGGTCGCCCGGGCGCAGAGGGTCAGAGGAGGACATCGAAACCGCCGATCCAGACGCCGAGCCACGACAGCATCCATCGCCAGAGTCCGGTCACCATGAGGGTGCCGACGGCGATGAGCAGACCCCCGCCGATGATGTTGAGGAGCCGGATGTGCCGCTTCACCCAGGCGATGGACGAGCCGACCCAGCCGAACCCGATCGCCACCAGCAGGAACGGCACCCCGAGGCCGATGCAGTACACGGCGCCGAGCAGCAGCGCCCGCCCGAGGTCGCCCTCGGTGCTGGCGAGCGTGGTGATCGCGAGCATCGTCGGACCGATGCACGGGGTCCAGCCGACGGCGAACACGGCGCCGAGCAGCGGAGCCCCGACGAGCCCGGTCACGGGCTGCCACCCGGGCTTCACGGTGCGCTGCAGGAACGTCACCTGCCCGATGAACACCAGGCCCATGAGGATGACGAGGGCGCCGCCGATGCGCAGCAGGAGGTCCTGGTACTGCACCAGGAAGAAGCCGACCGATCCGGCGATCGCGAAGTACAGCAGGAACACGACGCTGAAGCCGAGCACGAACAGCGCCGCCCCGAGCACGGTGCGCCGGCGCTGCGGCGTGTCGACCGAGCCGGTGACGTAGCCGAGGTAGCCGGGCACCAGCGGCAGCACGCACGGTGACAGGAACGACAGCAGTCCCGCGGCGAGCGCGATCGGGAGGGCGAACAGCAGGTTGCCCCCCTCGAGGAGCGGGCCCACTACGACGCCTCGGCGACCACGGCGTCGATCATCGCCGCGAGGATGCCGTCGTCCTGGATCACGCCGCTGATGCGCGCGGCCACCCGGCCCTCACGGTCGAGCACGAGCGTGGTCGGCACCGCGTTCGGCGGCACGGAGCCGGCGAAGGCGAGCTGCACGGATGCGCTGTCGACGTCGAGGATGGACGGGTAGGTGATGCCGTACTCCTGCTCGAAGATGCGCGCCTGGTCGGCGTAGTCGCGGGTGTTGACGCCGATGAACTCGACATCGCCGTACTCCTCGCTGAGCTGGGCGAGGATCGGCGCTTCCAGTCGGCAGGGCGGGCAGGCGGCGTACCAGAAGTTCACGACGGTGACCGAGCCGGCCAGCTCCTGGCTGTGCACGGACGATCCGTCGATCGCCGCGCCCGAGAACACGACCGGCTCGTCGCGCTCGGCGGGCGGGATCTCGTCCAGCCCGTCCCCGGACACGTAGCCCTGGCCGGAGCCGCTCTGGTACTGCTCCGCGAGCGGGTCGTTCGCCGAGCATCCGGTCAGCAGCAGCGCAGCCGCGAGCACGGCGGCGGCGATCGTTCGGGTCTTCACACGGCTCCGGTGTCGGTCGAGGTCGCCAGCAAGCTTCCCGCAGGTTCCTGATAGTCGACCTGCAGCCAGACGCCGCCGCGACGCTCGAGCGTCGTGATCGACGACAGCGCGCAGCGACGCCGTGCCGGGTTGTGCGGCAGGCGCTGCCCGGCGACCGAGCGCTGCACGGTGACGATCGGCATCTGGTGGCTGACCATCACGACCTCGCCGCCGTCGACCGCGTCGGCCGCCTCGTCGATCACCGCGAACATGCGGTCGCGCACCTGCGTGTACGGCTCACCCCAGGTGGGCAGGTTCGGGTTGCGCAGCTTGAACCACGCCCTCGGGTCGCCGAGCTTCCGCCGCACCTGGCTGCCCTCGAACCAGTTCGTCGGCTCGATCAGCCGCTCGTCGAGCCGGGGTTCCAGGCCGAACAGTTCGGCCCATGGCTTCGCTGACTCCTGCGTGCGCTCCAGCGGGCTCGCCCACAGTGCGGTGACCGGATGCCCGCCGAGGCTCTCCGCGGCGAGCGCGGCCATGCGGTTGCCCAGCTCGCTCAGCAGGTACCCGGGGATGCGGCCGTACAGGATGCCCTGCGGGTTGTGCACCTCGCCGTGCCGCACGAGGCGGACGAGGTCTGCTGGCACCGGGTCAGTCTACGTCGCGAGGGCCAACGGGCCGCTGACGGAGGCGTTGTCGCTGAACCGGTTCCGCGGGTCGACGTCGGCCTTCAGCGCGCGGAGCCGCTCGAGCGCCGCGGGGGTCCAGGCGTCGGCGATGCGCTCGGGACGGGCATCCGTGTCGAAGCTCAGGTACATGCCGCTGAAGTGCCCACGCAGCCGGTCGAAGGCGGCGTCGAGTGCGGCGGGGTTCGAGCCCATCGCGACGACCGAGAAGTTCGCCGAGCGGTGCGGGTAGGCGGTGGCGTCCGGCGGCACGTCCGCGACGGCGCCGCCCACGGCGCGCAACTGGAACCAGTGCACCGCCCCCGAGGCGATCAGCTCGGCGGCCGCCTGCGCGAACTCGGGCGTGATGTGCTCGATCAGGGCCGACCGCGACACCGGCTCGCCGCGACCGCGGTGCGGTTCGTCCGACGCGTTCGCCATGACGGCCGCGTACGGCGCGAGCTGCAGCGCCTGGTCCAGGAGCGGCGCGGCGTCGGCGAGCGGCTGCACCCGGGCGACGATGGTGTCGGGGTCGTCGGAGTCCACCACCCCGTACAGCCGGGCGGTGCCGCCCGTGAGCGCGAGGAACGCCGTGGTGTCGCGCGGCGCCGCCTCCTGCCAGGCGCCGTACGCCTGCAGCAGCGTCGCGGGGTCGCTCGCGTCGAAGGCGAGCTGCACCCAGCCGACGTCGCCCACCTCGTCGGCGAGGAAGTCGAACGAGGTCACCACGCCGAACTGTCCGCCGGCGCCGCGGACGCCCCAGTAGAGCTCCGGATGCTCGTCCGCCGACGCGCGGACGACCGACCCGTCCGCCAGCACGAGCTCCGCCGCCGCCACGTGGTCGATGGTGAGCCCGTGCTCGCGGGCGAGGAAGCCGAGGCCGCCCGCCGTGGCCAGCCCGCCGACGCCGACGCCGCCGTAGTCGCCGGAGGTGATGCCCCAGCCGTGCTCGGCGAGCGCGATGGCGACGTCCTGCCAGCGGGCACCGGGGCCGATGCGCACCAGGCGGCGCTGCGCATCCAGCACCTCGATCGCGTTCAGCGCGCCGACGTCGATGACGATGCCGCCGTCGTTCGTGGAGCGCCCGCTGACACCGTGGCCGCCGCTGCGCACGCCGAGCGGCACCTGCGGATGCGCAGAGGCGAACCGCACCGCATCCGCCACCTCGTCCACCGAGCGC
>DATMVL010000053.1:0-2027 GCA_035563175.1 Rhodoglobus sp.
CAACGAGCATGCATGCTGCCGGCAGCCAGTCCGCGCCGGCACCCGTCGCCGCCAGCTGCGGGCGCGCCGCCGCGGTCGCCGCAGCCTCGGCCTCGAGGTGCCCGCGGATCGCCGACTCGACCTGGCTGCTGAGGAAGGCGACGCCGTCCTGGTCCGGGTGCAGCGCGCCGAGCTTCACGTACAGCCCGGGCAGTCCCGTCGGAGTGCCGTCGGCGGCGTTCTGCGTGAGGGTGATGCCCCAGATGTACGGGTCGGACGAGCATGCCGAGTGGGTCTGCGTGGCGTCCCAGGTCGGGATGAACGTGAAGCCGTGGTCGGCGGCCGCGGTCTGGATCGCGTCGTCGAGCTCGTGCTCGATGTGATGCAGGTACAGGGTGTCGGTCTGGGTGTACGGGAAGGTGTTCTCGGGGTACGGCGGCGTGCCGCTGCCGAACGGCGAGCTGAAGCAGCCGCTCGGGGGGATCTGCGCGAAGTCGGGCGCGATCGTCGGGTACCCGACGACGAAGACGCGGGCGTTCGGGGCTTTCTGCCGGATGAGGGCGAAGGTCTGCTGAAGCGCCGGCGTGACCGCGGTGTCGAGGGTGTAGATCAGCTGATCGACGCCCGGGACCGGGTTGTAGTAGTCCTTGCAGTTCGCGAAGCCGGGCAGGGAGAGGGGCGGACCGCTTGCCGAGTCGGTGAGGCACCGGGCCGCCACGCTCGAGAAGCCCAGGTCGTTGCCGCCGATGGTCACCGTGACGATGTCGGTGGACGCGCTCAGCGCGTCCGACTGCACGGCGGCGGTGCCGGCGCCGGTGATCGTGACCTGAGGGGTGTCCCGGATGTTGGCGGTGACCGCGCCGCTGCAGGTGACGTCCTTCAACTGGAGGCCGAGCGCCAGGGCGACGCGGTGCGGGTAGTTCTGCGCCGCCTGGTAGCACCCGGAGGCGGGTTCGTCTCCGGCGACCGGCAGCAGCCCGAAGCCCGCGGAGTACGAGTCGCCCAGCGCGACGTACTCGAGCGGCTCGTCGGCGCTCGCCGGTGGGGCGCTCAGCAGCAGCGCACCGACGACCAACCCGACGCCCACCAGTCTGCGCATGGCATGACCATAGCGGCCGACCTCAGGCGATGGCGAGACCGTCTGCCCAGACGCCGCGCACGGTCCACTCGTGGTCGAGCAGCACGGCGTCGGCGGCGTAGCCGGGGGCGAGCATCCCGTGCCTGTGGTCCAGCCCGAGTGCCCGCGCCGGCGTGCGGGTGAGCGCCTCGACGGCGGTGCGGGCGTCGACGCCGGCCTGTTGCACGGCGATCCGCAGCGCAGCATCCTGCGTCAGGGTGGAGCCGGCGATGGTGTCGGTGCCGCGCAGCAGCGCGAGGCCGTCGCGCACGGCGACGCTGAGCGAGCCGAGCTGGTAGTCGCCGTCGGCGGAGCCGGCAGCCGCCATCGAGTCGGTCACGAGGGCGATCCGCTGGGGTGCCGCGGTGAAGGCGAGATGGGCCACCGATGGCGCGACGTGCCGCCCGTCGAGGATCAGCTCGAGCGTCACCCGGTCGTCGTCGAACGCGGCCACGACCGGGCCGGGAGCGCGGTGATGGATGCCCGGCATCGCGTTGAAGGCGTGGGTCAGCAGCCGCGCGCCCCGGTCGAAGGCGGTGCGGGCCACCTCGTACCCGGCCGTGGTGTGCCCGACCGCGACGGCGACCCCGGCCTCGACGAGCACGTCGATCGCCTCGAGCGCTCCGGGCAGCTCGGGTGCCATGGTGACCTGCCGCAGCGTGCCGCGGGCGGCGCTCAGCAGCGCCTCGACCTGGGTCGGGCCGGGCTCGAGCAGGAAGTCGGCGTTGTGGGCACCGCGCTGACCGGGCGCGAGGAACGGGCCCTCGAGGTGCGAGCCGAGGATGAGCGGGTCGACCTCGACGAGGTCGGCGATCGCCGCGAGCGAGCGGCGCAGCTGGTCGAGCGGGTTCGCGACGAGGCTGATCACCGACCGGGTGGTCCCGTGCGCCCGATGAGTGCGCAGCGCGGAGACGATCGCCTCCGCACCGTC
>DATMVL010000054.1:0-10310 GCA_035563175.1 Rhodoglobus sp.
TGCTTGAGCGCGTCGTACCGCGTGTAGGCGTCGACGATCTGACCCACCAGCGTGTGCCGCACCACGTCGGCGGCGGTGAGGGTCGCGAAGTGGATGTCGTCGATGCCGTTCAGCACCTTGGTCACCAGCTGCAGACCCGACGAGCCGGTCGGCAGGTCGACCTGCGTGATGTCGCCGGTCACGACCATCCTGGAGCCGAAGCCGAGTCGGGTGAGGAACATCTTCATCTGCTCCGGCGTGGTGTTCTGCGCCTCGTCGAGCACGACGAACGCGTTGTTGAGCGTGCGTCCGCGCATGTAGGCCAACGGGGCGACCTCGACCGTGCCGGCGGCGAGCAGCTTGGGCACGAGCTCGGGGTCCATCATCTCGTTGAGCGCGTCGTACAGCGGGCGCAGGTACGGGTCGATCTTGTCGGTCAGCGTGCCGGGCAGGAAGCCGAGCCGCTCCCCCGCCTCGATCGCCGGCCGGCTCAGGATGATGCGCTCGACCTCCTTGCGCTGCAGCGCCTGCACGGCCTTGGCCATGGCGAGGTAGGTCTTGCCGGTACCGGCCGGGCCGATGCCGAACACGATCGTGTTGTGATCGATGGCGTCGACGTAGTCCCTCTGACCCAGCGTCTTCGGGCGGATGCTCTTCCCGCGGCTCGTGAGGATCGCCTGCGACAGCAGTTCGGCCGGCGAGCCGGACTTGCTGTCCAGGATGCGCGCCGACGACGACACGTCGACGGGCCCGACATCCACGCCGTTGCGGACCATCTGGATGAGCTCCTCGACGAGCTCCTGCGCCGCGCGCACCTGGTCGGCAGCGCCGGTGAGGGTGACGAGGTTGCCGCGGACCAGCACGTCCACGTCCGGGTACTGCTGTTCGATGGTGGTGAGCAGCCGGTCCTGCGGACCGAGGAGCCGCACCATGGCCACGCCGTCCACCTGCAGCTCGACGCGCTCGGTGCCGTCGCCGGGGGTGGGACTGTCGCTAGAGACCAAGGGATCCTTCCGTGAGTGCGCCGCCCAACACGTGCGCGTGCACGTGGAAGACGGTCTGGCCGGCGCGTTCGCCGGTGTTGAAGACGAGGCGGAACTGCCCGTCGGTGTGCTCGTCGGCGAGGGTCTTCGCCGTCGCGACGATCTCGGCCAGCAGTGCGGGGTCGCCGACGGCGAGCTCCGGGACGTCGCGGTACTGCGCCGTCTTGGGCACGACGAGCAGATGCACCGGCGCCTTCGGGGCGATGTCGCGGAAGCCGATGACCCGGTCGTTCTCGAACACGATGTCGGCCGGGATCTCGCGTGCGACGATGCGCTCGAAGACGGTCGGCTCGGACATGCTGCGATTCTACCGGCTACCAGCGTCCGAGCACCGGGGCCAGGACGGCGAGCGCCGCCGGTCCCGCGGTCGAGGTGCGCAGCACCTCCGGCCCGAGGCGCACCGGCTCGGCGCCGGCGGCGGCGAGCAGCTCGAGCTCCTGCTCGGGGATGCCGCCCTCCGGACCGACGACGAGGAGCAGGTTGCGGCCGTCGGGCTCGAGCGCGCTCAGCGGCGCGCCGGCGGTGGGCTCGAGCACGAGCATCCTGGTCGCCGCGGTCATCGCCGCGAGCTGCTTGGTGGTCACCAGGTCGAGCACGTCCGGGATCCACGGCCGCAGCGACTGCTTGGATGCCTCGCGCACGATGCTGCGCCAGCGCTCGATCGCCTTCACCGCCTTCGCACCCTCCCACCGGACGACGCTGCGCGAGGCCGCCCACGGGATGACGCCGTCGACGCCGAGCTCGGTCGCCGCCTGGATGGCGAGCTCGTCGCGGTCGCCCTTCGCGAGCGCCTGCGCGAGGAACACGGCGGGTTCGCGCCGCGGCACCGTCTCGACCGAGTCGACCTCGAGCTCGAGCGCCGCCGGCTGGGTGGCGACGACGGTGCCGGACAGAACAAGGCCGGCGCCGTTCCCGAGCTCGAGCCGCTGCCCCGCAGCGACCCGGCTGACCGTCACGGCGTGCCGCGCCTCAGGGCCCTCGAGCCGCACCGTTTCGCCAACGGCGGGCTCGGTCAGCGACTCGTCGAGGTAGCGGTGCGCCATGCGCTAGATGCCGAGGAAGCGGTCGCGCAGCTTCGCGAAGAGGCCCTGCTGGAAGTGCGAGAAGTGCGGCGGCTGGTTCTTCCGTGCGGCTGCGAGCTGCTGGATGAGCTGCTGCTCCTTGTGGCTCAGCTTCGTCGGCGTCACCACCTGCACGCCGATCCGCAGGTCGCCGCGGCCGTTGCCGCGTAGGCGGGTGACGCCTCGCTCCTTGACGGTGATGACCTCCGCCGACTGCGTGCCCGGCTTGATGTCGATGGCGACCTCGCCGTCCAGCGTCTTGAGCGTCGTCGTGGTGCCCAGGATGGCATCCGTCATCTGCACCTCGAGGGTGGCCAGCAGGTCGTCGCCGCTGCGGCTGAACGTGTCGTGGTGGCGCACCTTCACCTCGAGGAACAGATCGCCGTTCGGCCCACCGGCCGGGCCGACCTCGCCCTGGCCGGGCAGCTGCAGGCGCACCCCGGTGTCGACGCCGGCCGGGATGTCGACCGGGATCGAGCGGGTCGCCCGCACGCGCCCCTGGCCGGCGCAGGTCGGGCAGGGGTGCGGGATGAGCGTGCCGTAGCCCCGGCAGGTGCCGCACGGGTTCGAGGTGACGACATTGCCGAGCAGGCTGCGCATCGTGCGCTGGATCTGCCCGGTGCCCTGGCAGATGTCGCAGCGCACCGGCGTCGTGCCGGGCTGGCAGCAGGTGCCGTTGCAGGTCTCGCACAGCACCGCCGTGTTGACCTCGAGGTCGCGGGTGGTGCCGAAGACGACCTCGTCGAGATCCACCTCGACCCGCACCAGGGCGTCCTGGCCCCGCTCGCGCCGCGATCGCGGGCCGGTGGGGCGGGCGGCGCCCCCGAAGAACGTCTCGAAGATGTCACCGAATCCGAAGTTCGCGCCGCCGGCGCCGAACCCGGCCTGCGGCCCGAGGTCGTACTGCTGCCGCTGCTGCGGGTCGCTCAGCACGTCGTACGCGTGCGTCACCGCCTTGAACCGCTCGGACGCCTCGGCGCTCGGGTTCACGTCGGGATGCAACTCGCGGGCGAGCCTGCGGTATGCCTTCTTGATGTCCTCGGCGCTCGCGTCGCGATCGACACCGAGCACCTCGTAGTGGTCTGCCAAGAGCTAGTCGTCCTCACCGAGCAGTCGCGAGAGGTAGCGCGCTACCGCCCGCACCGCGGCCATGTTGTTCGGATAATCCATGCGCGTCGGGCCGAGCACCCCGAGCCGCGCCACACTGCCCCCGCCGGACGAGTACCCGCTCGTCACCACCGACGTCTCCGCGAGGCCGAAGCCGGCGTTCTCGCGGCCGATGCGGGCCGCGACGCCGCCGCGCTCCGCATCCATCTCGCTGAACAGCTTCAGCAGGGTCACCTGCTCCTCGATCGCCTCGAGCACCGGGTAGATGCTGCCGGTGAAGTCGTCTTCGGTGCGCGCCAGGTTCGCCGTGCCGGCCATGAGCAGCCGGTCCTGGCGCCCCGCGAGCACCTGCTCGGCCAGGCTCGTGGCGATGAGCGCGACCAGCTGCCGCCGCTCGGGCGCGAAGACGTCGGCGAAGGTCGAGAGGGTCTTCGCGGCGTCGGCCAGCCCGTCGCCGACGATCGCCGCGTTGACCCGGGCCCGCACGTCCGCGAGGAACGCGTCGTCCACCGGATTCGCCAGATCGAGGATGCGCTGGTCGACCCGCCCGTTGTCGGCGATGAGCACCGACATCACCCGGGTACCCCCGAGCGGGACCAGCTCGACGTGCCGCACGCGGGAGGTGCCGAGCGTCGGGTACTGCACCAGCGCCACCTGGTGCGTGAGCTGGGACAGCAGCCGCACGGTGCGGGCGAGCACGTCGTCGAGGTCGACGGATGCGCCGAGGAACGCCTCGATCGCCTGACGCTGCGCCGGGGTCAGCGGCCGCAGATCGGCGAGCTGGTCGACGAAGACGCGGTACCCCTTGTCGGTGGGCACCCGACCGGACGACGTGTGGGGTGCGGCGATGAGCTCCTCGTCCTCGAGCAGCGCCATGTCATTGCGGATGGTGGCGGCGGAGACACCGAAGGCGTGCCGTTCGACGATCGACCTCGAGCCGACCGGTTCCCGCGACGCCACGTAGTCCTGAACGATGACGCGGAGCACTTCCAGCCCTCGCTCCGAGACCATGGCACACCGCCTTCCGTGCTCTTAGCACTCATACATGCCGACTGCCAATTGTACCGCGATTGCAGGCCGTGGAACCGTTGCACCGCCCGAACGGCAGCCACTACCTTGTTCGCTGTGCTTGCCCGCGCCCTAGCACAGGACGCTGAATGCCGGCGCAGCACACCAGAGCCACGGGATCCGGCATCCCGGATCCGATCGTTCACCTGAAAGGAACGAACCCATGACCGAACCCACCCCCGCGCCCGCGGCCCCTCAGCCCGCCGCGCCGCTCACCGCCGCCGAGGACAAGCAGTGGGCGTCGTTCGCCCACTTCGGCGGCGTCATCGGCATCCTGCCGGCGCTCATCATCTTCCTGGTCTTCAAGGACCGCGGCGCCCTCGTGCGCCAGGAGTCGAAGGAGGCGCTGAACTGGCAGATCACCTTCACCGGCGGCGTCATCATCCTCAGCATCCTGAACGCCATCGTCAGCGCCATCCTGTGGGCCGCCGGTCTGTGGGCGCTGTCGGGCATCGTGGGCTGGCTGATCTTCCTGGCCTGGGTCGCCAACATCATCTTCTCGATCATGGGCGGCGTGAAGGTGCAGCAGGGCGGCGCGTACCGCTACCCGTTCGCACTGCGGCTCATCAAGTAATCCCGACGGCGACGGGCCCGGTGCTGCGGCATCCGGGCCCGTTGCCGCTTTAATGGGCCCCATGTCGGACTCCACGCCTCCCCCCGCCAACCCCTACAACGCGCCACAGCCGCTGAGCCCGGCGGACGAGAAGCTGTGGGCCACGCTGGTGCACGTCGGCGGCATCCTGTTCGGCTTCCTGCCCGCCGTGATCGGCTACCTGCTGCTCAAGGACCGCGGGCCGTTCGTGCGCGCGCACACCGCGACCGCGCTCAACTTCCAGATCACCCTGGCCATCGCGTACGTGGTCGGGATCGTGACGTCGCTGATCGTCATCGGCTTCCTGATCATCATCGCCGTGAGCATCGTCTCGCTGATCTTCAGCATCATCGCCGCCGTCGCCGCCAACCGCGGCGAGCTGTACACCTACCCGATCGCGATCAAGTTCGTCAGCTAGCTCCGCGTCAGCCGACGAGCCGGCGCACCACGCCGTCCGCCAGCAGCCGGCCGCGCCGGGTCAGCACGACCCGGCCGGCCAGCGCATCCCGGGCGTCCACCAGCTCGTCGGCGATGAGTCCCGCCACCTCAGCACGCGCGGGAGCCGCCAGCTCGGCGATGGGCAGCCCGTCCCGCAGGCGGGTGCGCAGCAGCACCGACTCCACCGCGCGGGTCGCGGGGTCGAGGGTCTCCCGGCCGGCCGCCGGCGACACCCCGGCCAGCACCCGCTCCGCGTACGCGGCCGGGTGCTTCACGTTCCACCAGCGCACCCCGCCGACATGGCTGTGCGCGCCCGGGCCGACGCCCCACCAGTCGCCCCCGCGCCAGTAGCCCAGGTTGTGGCGCGACCGGTGCCGGGGCGAGCGCGCCCAGTTGCTCACCTCGTACCAGCCGTAGCCGGCTGCCTCGAGCGCCGAGTCGGCGAGCTCGTAGAGGTCGGCCTGCAGATCGTCGTCCGGCATCGCCAGCTCCCCGCGCCGGATGCGCGTCGCGAGCTTCGTGCCCCGCTCGACGATGAGCGCGTAGGCCGAGAGATGATCCGGCTGCTGCTCGATCGCCGCGTGCAGCGTCCGCCGCCAGTCGTCGCGCGACTCCCCCGGCGTGCCGTAGATCAGGTCGAGGCTGACGTCGAGCCCGGCGTCCCGGGCCCAGCGCACCACGAGCGGGATCCGCGCCGGGTCGTGCGTGCGATCGAGCGTGGCCAGCACGTGCGGCACCGCCGACTGCATCCCGAACGACACGCGGGTGAAGCCCGCCTCGCGCAGCGCGAGCAGGTAGGCGGCGTCCACCGAGTCCGGGTTCGCCTCGGTGGTGACCTCGGCGTCCGGCATCAGACCGAACGTGTCGCGCACGGCGCCGAGCATCGCCGCGAGATCCGACGCCGGCAGCAGGGTCGGCGTGCCCCCGCCGAGGAAGACGGTGGATGCCCGCCTGCGCTCGATCCCGGCGGTCGCGAGCACCGCATCCGCGAACCGCACCTCGGCGGCGGCCTGCCCAGCGAAGTCGGACCGACGCGCACCGCGCAGCTCGTCGCCGGTGTACGTGTTGAAGTCGCAGTACCCGCAGCGCACCCGGCAGAACGGCACGTGCAGGTAGACCCCGAACGACCGCTCGCCGGCGCCGTCGGCAGCCGATGACGGCAGGGCGCCGTCGACCGGGGCGGGATCGCCGATGGGCAAGGCGCTGGGCATCCGTGCATTCTCGCCGATCGGCGCGTGGAACGCTGCGAATACCCCCATAACGGAGTCGGCATGGACAATGGATGCATGAGCACCTTCGTCCTCTGGGACATCGACGGCACCCTGATCGAGAACTCGCCGCACAGCAGCGACCTGTACCTCGACGCCATCGAGCACGTCACCGGTGTGCGCCCGTCGGCCGATCTGCCCGACCGCGAAGGCATGAACGACGCCCAGGTCGTGCTCGCATTCCTGCGCGCCGACGGTCTGGAGGAGACCCGGTTGAGCGAGGTGCTGTTCGACCTCGATGTGCTCTCGCGCGAGCAGCATGAGCGGGGCTGGGACCGCGAGGCCTGCGCCGGCGCCGAGAGCGCGCTCACGGCGGTGCGCGAGCGCGGCTGGACCAACGCGCTGCTCACCGGCAACGGCCCGGACCGCGCCCGTTTCAAGCTGCTGTCGGCCGGCTACGACCCCGAGTCGTTCGACTGGAGCCACTCGTACTTCGGTCACGAGTCGCCCACCCGCCATCACGTCACGGCCGGTGCCCGTGAGCCGCTCACCGACCACACCGTGTTCGTCGTCGGCGACGCCCCGAACGACGCGCGCGCCGCGGATGCCGCCGGCCTGCCCTTCATCGCGGTGGCCACCGGCATGTACTCCGCCGAGGTGCTGCGCAACACCTCCGCCGTCCTCGTGCTCGACGATCTCGAGCGCGGCCTCGACACCCTGCTCGCCACCATCGCCGACGCGACCGGCGAGGCGGCTCCGGTCGCGGAGCCCGACGACGCGATCGACGAGGCGGCGCCGACCGAGGCCGAGCCCGCCGAAGCCGCCGACGGCCCGCAGGCGGACGCCGACATCCCGCTGGCCGACGTCCCGCAGTCCGACATCGCGCAAGCCCAGGGCGACGCGGACCCCGAGCCGATCTCGGCTCCCCGGGTGCACGACGCCGTCGTCGACGACGCCCAGCCTCCGACGCTCGCGATCGTGCCGCCGATCGACGACGCCGGGCTGCCCGAGCCGCTCGAGGGCCCCGATATCGAGCTGCCCGTGCACGACGACGGCGAACGCGCCGACACCGGCGAGGTCGACGCGTTCCACCGGTCCTGACCGACCCTCGCGGCGTGGTTCGATGAGACGGTGACGGACACCGCCGAGACCACCCGCCCGCGCATCGTCGTGCTCATCCTGATCGGGCTGGCCGGCGGGCTGCTCAGCGGGATGTTCGGAGTCGGCGGCGGCATCATCCTGGTCCCGCTGCTGGTCGCGTTCGCCCACCTCGACCAGCGCCGCGCGTCGGCGACGTCGCTGCTCGCGATCCTGCCCACCGCCATCAGCGGATCGATCACCTACATCGCCAACGGCGAGATCGACTGGATCGCCGCCGGCATCATCGCGGCCGGCGCCGTGATCGGCGCGGTCGTCGGCGCGAACCTGCTCAAGCGCATCCCGATCGTCTGGCTCCGCTGGATCTTCATCGCCCTGCTGCTGGTCATCGCCGTGCGGATGGTGTTCATCGAGCCGCAGCGCGGTGAACCGCTCGACTTCAGCGTGTGGCTCGCCCTCGGCTACCTGGCGCTCGGACTCGTGATGGGGCTCGCCTCGGGGCTGCTCGGCGTCGGCGGCGGCATCATCGCGGTGCCCGCCCTGGTCGCGCTGTTCGGCATCAGCGACCTGATCGCCAAGGGCGTGTCACTGGCGGCGATGATCCCGACCACGATCTCGGGCACCGTCACGAACTGGCGCAACCGGCTCGTCGACTTCCGCACCGGGCTGATCGTGGGGCTCGCGGCGGCGGCCGCGTCGGTCGGCGGCGCCTACATCGCGCTCAGCATCCCCGCGCGGCTCGCCGCGATCCTGTTCGCCGTGCTGCTCGTGGGCATCGCGATCCAGCTGACCGTGCGGGCGATCCGGGCGCAGCGCAGGCCCACGAGTTGAGCGCAGGCCTCCGGTTCGTGCCATCCGGCTCGGGTGCCTCGGGCCGAGCGCCGTCGGCACGAATCGGTCGGACCGCGACCGGTGTCAGCCGGCCATGGCCCGCAGGTAGCGGCCGACCACCGCACCCTGCACCAGTCGCAGCAGGGGTCCGGCGAGTCGCCAGCGACGTGCCGGGGTCGACACCGACCGCACCGTGAACATGATGCCGCCCCGCTCGCGCCGCAGCAGGAACCGCTCCTCGCCGCGCAGCGGATGCCCCGGAAGCGTGCCGTATGCGAATCCCGCCCGATCGGGCTCGTCGACGACCTCGACGATGCGCACCGGCTCGCGGAACGGCCCCGCGCGCAGCACGAGCTCCTCACCGACGCGCACCGGCGCATCCGCCGGCTCGACCCGGAAGCCCGCGCGGCGCTTCATGCGCCAGCTCAGCAAGTCGGCGACCGTCTGATCCCAGTCGCGATCGATGCGGATGCTCCGCTCCAGTGCACGGAATCCGCGCGGCACCACGCCGTCGCGCGTCGCCCCGACGGGCTCGTAGGTGAGCGGACGGGCCAGCGCCGTCAGGTACCGACGGGTGTACCGCTCCTGGTAGAAGCGCGCCACCGGGTCGCCCAGCCGCCAGAACCCGTTCGCCGGCCGGGAGAACGCCCGCAGCACGAACCACACCGAGTCGTCGGCGCGGTGCTCGACCAGGAACGCCTCCTCGCCGGATTCGGGATGCCCGCGCAGCGTGCCGTACGCGAAGCCGCCGAGTCGCGGCTCGCGGACGACGTACACCACCCGCGCATGAGCCGTCACGGCCACCGGCCCCAGGAGCGGGATCCGGATCGCCGCCTCGTCGCCGACCGCGATCGCCGTCGCGGGCACCCGCATCCCGGCGACCCGCTGCACGTCCCAGCGCAGCACGCGCTCCACCGCACGCTCGAAGTCCGCCCGGCCGGTGCCGATGCGGGCCTCGCGGGACAGCGGACGGAAGCCGGACGGGACGACGCCGTCGCGGGTGGCTCCGACGGCGTCGTAGGTCAGCATCCGCCTACTTCTTCGCGTCCTTCTTGGTCTCCGTGTCGCCGGAGAGCGCGGCGATGAACGCCTCCTGAGGAACCTCGACGCGGCCGACCATCTTCATCCGCTTCTTGCCCTCCTTCTGCTTCTCGAGCAGCTTCCGCTTGCGGGTGATGTCGCCGCCGTAGCACTTGGCGAGCACGTCCTTACGCATCGCCGAGATCGTCTCGCGGGCGATGATGCGCGCGCCGATCGCCGCCTGGATCGGCACCTCGAACTGCTGGCGCGGGATGAGCTTCTTCAGCCGCTCGGCCATCAGGGTGCCGTACGCGTACGCCTTCTCGCGGTGCACGATCGCGCTGAACGCGTCGACGGCCTCGCCCTGCAGCAGGATGTCGACCTTCACCAGATCGGACTCCGCCTCGCCGGCCGGCTCGTAGTCGAGCGACGCGTAGCCGGCCGTCTTCGACTTCAGCTGGTCGAAGAAGTCGAACACGATCTCGCCGAGCGGGATCGTGTACTTGATCTCCACCCGGTCCTCACCGAGGTAGTCCATGCCGATCAGGGCGCCGCGGCGCGACTGGCACAGCTCCATGATCGTGCCGACGTAGTCCTTCGGCGCCAGGATCGCGGCGCGCACCATCGGCTCGCTGACCGCCGCGATCTTCGCGCCGGTCGGGAACTCGCTCGGGTTCGTGACGGTGAAGTGCTTCTTGTCCTCGGTGGTGACCTCGTACGTCACGCTCGGCGCGAGCAGCGTCGCCCGGGCCACCGGCTCGAAGATCTCCGCGATCTTGCCGCCGGGCCAGTCGCTGGGGTTGGTCACGACGTGCTCCGCGCCGTCCTCCATGACCACGCGGTAGACCACGTTCGGCGCGGTGCT
>DATMVL010000055.1:0-12222 GCA_035563175.1 Rhodoglobus sp.
CCGCTGTACGACGCGCTCAACGAGATGATGGATCCCGATCTGGTGCCGAAGCTGCTCGCCAGCGGCACCGTCGAGGTCGCCCCGCTCGCCTACATGCGCGGCCGCACGCTCAACAACTCCTTCGTCGTGCTCGACGAGGCGCAGAACACCACGCCGGAGCAGATGAAGATGTTCCTGACGCGTCTCGGCTTCGGCTCGAAGATGGTCGTCACCGGCGACGTCACGCAGGTCGATCTGCCGACCGGCGCCTCCGGCCTGCAGCTGGTGACCCGCGTGCTCAAGGACATCGATGACATCCACTTCGCGACCCTCACCGCCGCGGACGTCGTGCGCCACACGCTGGTCGGGCAGATCGTCGACGCCTACACCCGCTACGACGCGCTGAAGCAGGTGGAGCGCTTCGAGCACGACCGCCACAGCGCACGCAACAAAGGCCGGAAGCGCTGATGTCCATCGAAGTGAACAACGAATCGGGAGTGGCGGTCGACGAGGCCGCCATCCAGCGGCTCGCCGTCTTCGCCCTCGACCACCTGCACGTGCACCCGGATGCGGAGCTCGCGATCCTCTTCGTCGACGAGGCCGCCATGGAGCAGCTGCACGTGCAGTGGATGGACGAGCCCGGCCCCACCGACGTGCTGAGCTTCCCGATGGACGAGCTGCGACCGGGATCCGAGGACGCGCCCACCCCGGCGGGCCTGCTCGGCGACATCGTGGTGTGCCCGCAGGTCGCGATCGCGCAGGCCGAGTCGGCCGGCCACAGCCCGCTCGAGGAGATGCTGCTGCTGACCTGCCACGGCATCCTGCACCTGCTGGGCTTCGACCACGCCGACGCCGAGGAGGAGCGCGAGATGTTCGGCATCCAGCGCGACGTGCTGGTCGGGTTCACGCTCGAGGAGCGGCGGCGCTGACCCCATGCTGATCGGCATCCTCTTCGGCTTCGCCCTGCTCATGGTGGTCTTCGCCGGTCTGCTGGCCGCCTCCGACGCCGCCCTGTCGGTGCTGAGCCGGGTCGACCTCGCCGAGCTCGCGGCCCACAGCCGCACCCGGCGATCCCTGCAGAACATCGCGCGCGACGTGCCCGCCCACGTCAACGCGCTCAACTTCGTGCGCATCGTCGCCGAGACCACCGCGGCGGTGCTCGTCACGCTCGCGTTCGCGACCATCCTCGACTGGTGGTGGGCGCTGCTGGTGAGCGTGCTCATCATGACCGGGGTCTCGTTCGTGCTGGTCGGCTCGAGCCCGCGCTCGGTCGGCCGGGCGAACGCGCGACCGATCCTGCGGTTCGCGGCCCCGGTGGTGCGGGTCATCCGCGTGCTGCTGGGGCCGATAGCGGATGCCCTGGTCGCGATCGGCGACCGGGTGACCCCGGGCCGTGCGGCATCCTTCTCCAGCGAGGAGCAGCTGCTCAGCATGGTCGACGAGGCCACCGAGCTCGACGTGCTCGAGGAGGACGACCGCGAGCTCATCCACTCGATCTTCGAGTTCAACGAGACGGTGGTGCGCGAGGTGATGGTGCCCCGCACGGACATGGTCACCGTCGACGGCGACGCGACGGTGTCGACCGCGATGGGTCTCTTCCTCGCCAAGGGCGTGTCCCGGATGCCCGTGATCGGCGACGACGTCGACGAGGTGCTGGGCGTGCTCTACCTCAAGGACGTGGCCCGTCACTCGTACGAGCAGCTGCTCGACGTGACCGCGGCGGCGCTGGCCCGCCCCGCCGTCTTCGCGCCGGAGTCGCAGAAGGCCGACCAGCTGCTGCGGCAGATGCAGCTCAGCTCGAACCACCTCGCGATGGTGGTCGACGAGTACGGCGGCATCGCGGGGCTGGTGACCATGGAGGACCTCATCGAGGAACTCGTCGGCGAGATCTCCGACGAGTACGACCGTGCGGTGCAGCCGGCCGAGGAGGTCTCTCCCGGCGTGTACCGGGTCGCGGCGCGGCTGCCCATCGACGAGCTCGGCGACCTGTTCGGCATCGAGCTCGAGGATGACGAGGTCGACTCCGTCGGCGGGCTGCTGACGAAGGCGCTCGGCCGCTTGCCCGTCCGCGGCGCGTCGGCCGTCGCATCCGGTCTCGTCCTCACCGCCGACCGCACCGAGGGCCGGCGCAAGCGACTCAGCACGGTGCTGGTCGAACGCGACCAGGCGTTGATCGAGGCGCAGGCCGCCTTCGAGGGGGAGTCATGACCGATCGCGCCGGCTTCGTGACCTTCGTGGGGCGCCCCAACGTCGGCAAGTCGACGCTGACCAACGCGCTGGTGGGGGAGAAGGTCGCGATCACCTCCTCGAAGCCCCAGACCACCCGCCGCGCCATCCGGGGCATCGTGAACCGCCCCGACGGACAGCTGGTCATCGTCGACACCCCCGGCATGCACCGCCCCCGCACCCTGCTCGGCGAGCGGCTCAACGCGGTCGTGCAGGAGACGCTGTCCGAGGTCGACGTCATCGGCTTCTGCGTGCCCGCCGACGAGAAGCTCGGCCCCGGCGACCGGTACATCAACGAGCAGCTGGACCGCTTCCCGCGCGCCCGCAAGGTCGCGATCGTGACGAAGGTGGATGCCGTGCCCAAGCCGCAGGTCGCCCTGCGGCTGCAGGCGGTCGCCGAGCTGCGCGAATGGGACGACGTCATCCCGGTGTCGTCGGTCGCGGGCATCCAGATCGACCTGCTCGCCGACCAGCTGCTCGCGCTGCTGCCCGAGTCACCGCGGCTGTACCCGGACGACACCGCCACCGACGAGACGCTCGAGGCGCGCATCGCCGAACTGGTGCGAGAGGCGGCGCTCGAGGGGGTGCAGGACGAGCTCCCGCACTCCATCGCGGTGACGCTCGACGACATGATCGAGCGCGAGGATCGCGACCTGCTCGAGATCTACGCCAACCTCTGGGTGGAGCGCGACAGCCAGAAGGGCATCATCATCGGCCGTGGCGGCTCACGGCTGCAGGATGTCGGCGCCCGTGCCCGCGCCGAGATCGAGCAGCTCGTGGGCCGGCAGGTGTTCCTCTCGATGCGCGTGAAGGTCGCCAAGGAGTGGCAGCGCGACGCGAAGCAGCTCGGCCGCCTGGGGTTCTGACCCGCCCCATCCCGATGAGGCGCCACTTCTGACGTCGCTCGGGCCGCCGCTGTCGTAGCAAGTGGCGCCTCATCCCGGAGGTTTCCGACGAGGCGCCACTTCCTACCGCCGGGTACGCGTCTGATCGGCCACAGGTGGCGCCTCCTCGCGTATGCCACCGGAGCGGGGAGGGGCGCTCGGCGGCGGGCCGCGTCCGGGCAGGGTGTGCGCATGTCGACACCCGACCCGTTCTCCGTCAAGGCCGCACTCGCCGCAGGCGTCGAGCCGTCGCGACTCCGCCGCCGCGATCTCGTCGTCCCGTATCGCGGCGCTCGCGCGGCCGCGTCTCCGCTGACCCTCGTAGAGCAGTGCCGCGCCTACCGCCCTGTCATGCACCCGTCATCGTGGTTCAGCCACGAGACCGCGGCGGCACTGCTCGGGCTGTGGCTTCCCGCGGTGATTTCGCCGGACATCCACGTGACGACGCCGCTCCCGCATCGCGCACCGAGGATGCGGGGCGTCCACGGGCACAAGGCGGTCGCTCCGGTGGAGGTCGTCGAGCACCTGGGGCTCCCGGTCGCGTCGCCGGTCGACACCTGGCGGGGGCTCGCCCTCCATCTCACGCCCGATCAGCTGGTCGTCGCGGGCGATTCGATGGTGCGGCGGGATGCGCCGCTCACCACCATCGATGAGTTGCGTCGAGCGGTGATCAGAGGCCATCGCGGTGCGCAGCGGCTCAAGGCCGCGCTGGCGATGGTGCGGGCCGACAGCGCATCTGCCCGGGAGACGAAGCTGCGGATGCTGCTCGTGCGTGCTGGTCTGCCTGAGCCCGAACTGAATGTGCTCGTCCTCGAGTATCCGAAGCGCCGGTTCGGCGATCTCGTGTTCGCGCGGTGGCGGGTGATCGTGGAGTACGACGGACGGCACCACCTGACGCCGGAGCAGCGCGCCGCGGACATCGTCCGTCACGAGGAGCTTGTCGCAGCAGGGTGGCTCGTCGTCGTCGTGGTCGCGGAGCACCTCGCGGAGCCGCACCGGATCGTCGCTCGTGTCGCGGCCGCCCTCCGATCGCGGGGTTGGCGAGGATGAGGCGCCACTTCCGACCGCGGGACGCCGCATCCCGCCGTCCCAACCGGCGCCACATCGGCAAGCCCCGGCTTGAGGCGCCAGTTGGCGCGAACGAAGCCCCGCCTGCATGGTCGGAACTGGCGCCTCATGGAAGGTGACGCCGCGTACGACCAGAGGATGATTCCGCCCGACGGCGGGACCATTTCGCGGTCCGCGAGCCCGGTCGGGCCGTACCGTGGGAGCATGATCCGCCCGTTGACCGCGCCGCAGCTGGCGTTCGACGTCGGCATCGCCGGCTTGGCGGTGGTGCTGCGGCTCGTGTTCGGCTTCACCGACCTGGGCATGGGCCTCGCGATCCTGCTGCTCGGAGCCGCGTTTGCGATGCGGCGGCTGAGCCCCGAGATCGCGCTCGGTCTCGCGTGGCTCGGCGCGATCGTGCAGATGGCGGGCGCGAACCCGCCTGACCCGGCCGACCTCGCCATCCTCGCGGTGCTGTACTCCACGGCGCGCTACGGCGAGGGCTGGGTCCGCTGGCTCGGCCTCGCCTCAGCCGGCGTCGGCGCGATCGTGGCGAGCGTCTACCTCGCGCTGCAGGGTGTCTCGTTGAGCACCGCGAGCCTCAGCGACGCGCTGGCCGAGGCGCCGCGCGTGCTCGTGGCCGGCGGGTTCCTGTTCATCGCGAGCGTCACCACCCTCGGCCTCAGCTGGACCATCGGGCAGCTGGCGCGCACCTGGGACGACGCCGAACGCCAGCGGCGCGCGAAGGCCGAGGCGGAGCAGGAGGTGATCATCGAGCAGGAACGCAACCGCATCGCCCGCGACATGCACGACGTCGTCGCCCACTCGCTCGCGGTCGTCGTCGCCCAGGCCGACGGTGCCCGGTACGCCAAGGACGCCGGAGCGAAGGATGCGGCGCTCGCCACGATCTCCGGCACCGCACGCGAGGCGCTCGCCGACGTGCGCCTGCTGCTCGCACAGCTGCGGCATCAGCAGGAGGCGGGGCCGCAGCCGGTGCTCGACGACCTGGACCGGCTCGTGGACCAGCTGCGGGCATCCGGGCTCACCGTCGAGGTCCACGGCGAGGGGGAACCGGTCGCCCTGGCCACCGGCCGCCAGCTCGCCGTGTACCGCATCGCCCAGGAGGCGCTGACGAACGCGCTGCGGCACGGCGATACCCGCCGCCCGGTGCGGCTGCGGATGCGCTGGCACGCGGATGCGCTGGAGCTCTCGGTCACGAGCGCGCTCGGTGACGGCGAGCCGGGCAGCGGCGGTCACGGCGTGCCGGGCATGCGCGAGCGTGCGGTGCTGGTCGGCGGTACGCTCGACGCCGGTCCGGAGGACGGCGCGTGGGTGGTCCGCGCGCGCATCCCGGTGCGGGAGGCGGCATGATCCGGGTCGCGTTGGTCGACGACCAGGCGCTGTTCCGGGCGGGCATCCGCATGCTCGTCGAGAGCCAGCCCGACCTCGAGTTCGCGGGTGAGGCCGGCGACGGCCGCGAGGCGGTCGCGATGGTCGCCGAGACCCGTCCCGACGTCGTGCTGATGGATCTGAGGATGCCCGTGCTCGACGGCATCGGCGCGACCGAGGGCATCGTGGCCGGCTCCGCGTCGCCGCCGAGGATCCTCGTGCTGACCACGTTCGACCTGGACGAGGCGGCCGCGCGGGCCATCCGCGCCGGCGCCAGCGGCTTCGTGCTGAAGGATGCGGAACCCGAGTTCCTGCTCGC
Source organism: Rhodoglobus sp. (assembly GCA_035563175.1). Classification (GTDB taxonomy): domain Bacteria; phylum Actinomycetota; class Actinomycetes; order Actinomycetales; family Microbacteriaceae; genus Rhodoglobus. The sequence continues at coordinate 5,845 of DATMVL010000055.1, forward strand.
GGCGATCCGTACGGTGCACGCCGGCAGCGCCGTGATCGCGGCGTCGGCGACGCGGGAGCTCTTCGAGCACTTCGGTGCCGGCGGGGCCGCCCCGCCGCCGCCGGCGTTCGACACCCTCACGGAACGCGAGCGCGAGATCTTCGGTCTCGCCGCCCGGGGCTTGAGCAACGGCGAGATCGCCTCCCGCGAGTACCTCAGCGAGGCGACGGTGAAGACGCACATCTCGCGCGTCCTGGCCAAGCTCGCGCTGCGCGACCGGGTGCAGCTGGTGGTCTTCGCCTACGAGCACGGGCTGGTCTGAGTCGCACCCGAGGTCATCCGTGCGGATGACCCGGTTCACCCCGCAGCCCGACGAGCGCGACAGGGTCGGCTCCGTAGCGTCGCTGTCATGGCACTCACCACTGACGACCTCGGCCTCGTCGCCCGGGTCGCGAACCTCACCAAGTCGTACGGCGCGGGCTCCGCGGCCGTCACCGCCCTCGATGACGTCTCCATCGGCATCCGGCAGGGCCAGTTCACCGCCATCATGGGCCCGAGCGGCTCGGGGAAGTCGACGCTCATGCACATCATGGCGGGCCTCGACTCCGCCACGAGCGGCCGGGTCTGGATCGGCGGCACCGACATCACCGGTCTCGGCGACACCGAGCTGACCCTGATCCGCCGACGCCGCGTCGGCTTCGTGTTCCAGGCGTTCAACCTGGTGCCGACGCTCGACGTCGAGGGGAACATCCTGCTGCCCTTCGAGCTCGACGGCCGCACCCCGACCCGAGACGAGCGCGAGCGCATCGACGGCCTCATCGACTCGCTCGGCCTGCGCGACCGGTTGCGTCACCGGCCCCGCGAGCTCTCCGGAGGCCAGCAGCAGCGCGTGGCGATCGCCCGGGCGCTGGGCTCGAAGCCCGAGCTGGTGTTCGCCGACGAGCCCACCGGCAACCTGGACTCACGCACCGGGCGCGAGGTGCTGGCGCTGCTCTCCACCGCGGCGAGCGTGCACGGGCAGTCGATCGCGATGGTCACCCACGACCCGATCGCGGCCAGCTACGCCGACCGCATCCTGTTCCTGGCCGACGGCCGCATCGTCGAGGACCGGTCGCGGTCGTCGGCGGACGAGATCAGCCGCATCATCCTGGGCATGGAGGCGGCGGCGTGAACACGTTCCGACTGCGCGAGCACGGCTCGAGCATCCTCGTCGCGGCGCTCGCCAGCGCGTTCGGCGTGGTGCTGCTGCAGATCACCGGCAACCTCGCGGCGGCCATCCGCTCCGACGACGTCACCGGTTCGAGCGACACGGTGCAGCTGATGCTGCAGGTGCTCGCGATCGTGTTCATCGTCATCGCCATGTACGTCTCGGCGGTGGTGACCGCGAACACGTTCGCGACGATCATCGCGGGCCGCACGCGTGAGATCGCCCTGCTGCGGCTCATCGGGTCGACGGCCGCCAGCCGCCGCCGCGCGGTCGCCGCCGAGGGGCTGGTGGTCGGCATACTCGGCTCGATCGCCGGGCTGCTGGTCGGCACCGCGGTCTCGTTCACCGTGACGACGATCGCGGTGGCACGCGATCTGATGCCCTCGATCGCCTACCCGTACCTGGAGCCCGTGCTGCTGCTGCCCATCGCCGGAACCGTGCTGACCACCTGGCTCGCGTCGTGGGTCGGCTCGCGCCGCGTGCTCACCGTGTCGCCCATGGCGGCGACCGGTGCCGCGCAGGAGCGCGACGCCGAGGAGGCCGGGCACCGGCGCGGGCGGAACGGGCTCGCGCTCGGCCTGTTCATCGCCGGCACCGTGCTGCTCGGCATGGGTGTGGTCGCGGGCCTCGTCACGCCAGCGGGTGTGCTCATCGGCCTGGTGGGCGGCGTGCTGTCGTTCACCGGCGTGGTGCTCGGCGCGCAGCTGATCATGCCGCCCGCGCTGCGGCTGGTCGGACGGATGTTCGGGCACGGCGCCGCGGGCCGGCTCGCCGCCGAGAACGCGGTCCGCTATCCCGAGCGGGCGTCGCGGACGACCATCGGCCTCGTCATCGGCGTCACGCTGATCACGATGTTCGCGGTGGCGGTGGAGACCTTCTCGGCGATGATCCGAGCGGCGCAGGCCGAGCAGCCGGAGGTGTACGGCGGCACCGAGGAGATGCTCGTCGTCGTGGTCTCGGTGTTCTCGGTGCTCATCGGCTTCAGCGCGCTCATCGCGGCGGTCGGCATGGTGAACAACCTCTCGCTCACCGTGCTGCAGCGCACCCGCGAACTCGGGCTGCTGCGCGCGCTCGGGTTCTCGGTGCGCCAGTTGCGCGGGATGATCAGGGCCGAGGCCGCGCAGCTCACGCTCGCGGCGCTGCTCGTCGGTCTGGTGCTCGGCATCGGGTACGGCTGGGCCGGTGCCCAGTCGCTGCTGGGAGCGACCGGCGGGATCGTGCTGCCGGCCGTGCCGCTGTGGCTGCTCGTCGCGATCGCCGTGGTCGCGGTCGGCCTGACCGTGGTGGCCTCGGCCGTGCCGGCCCGCCGTGCCACCCGGATCAGCCCGGTCACGGCGCTGGCCGTGGACTGAGCTCCTGCAATGCGGCCCCGCCGTGGATTGCACGCGCGTTGCAATCCACGACGGGGCCGCCTGCGTCGGGGCTTCGTTCTCCAGACTCGGTACCGGTCGCGAACGCGGCCACCCCGACATCAGGAGAAACCCCGTGACCAAGCTCGATCGGCGCCGCGTGATCGGCGCCTCCGCATTCGCACTCGCCCTGCCGCTGACGCTGGCCGGCTGTCTCGGCCAGCAGGGCCCCCAGCTGCCGGAGGGCGACGGCTCCGTCGACCTCGACGGCGTGCAGTCGGCCACCATCCAGCTCGAGGCCCGCGGCACCTTCGTGGAGCCCGGCACCCTCGACCCGATCGCGACCGGCGGCCGCGGCTCCGGCTTCATCATCTCGCCCGACGGCTACGCGGTCACCAACAACCACGTGGTGGTGGGCGCCGGCACCCTCGACGTCTGGATCGGCGGCGACACCAAGACCACCGTCGGCGCCGAGATCATCAGCGCCTCGGAGTGCCTCGACCTCGCGGTCGTGAAGCTCGACGGCACCGACCTGCCGTTCATGGGGTGGTACGAGGGCGACATCAAGACCACGCTCGACGTCTACGCGGCGGGCTTCCCGCTCGGCGACCCGAACTTCACCATGACCAAGGGCATCGTCTCCAAGAGCGATGTGCCGATGGAGACCGGCTGGGCCTCGCTCGATCACGTCATCGAGCACGATGCTCGCATCCGCGGCGGCAACTCGGGCGGTCCGCTGGTGGCCGCGAACGGCCGCGTGGTCGGCGTCAACTACGCCGGCAACGACGAGCTCGACTACAACTTCGCGATCCATCGCGACCAGGCCATCCCGACCATCGAGAAGATGATGAACGGCGAGACGGTGCTCTCGCTGGGCGTCAACGCGCAGGCGCTCCCGCCGACCGAGGACGGCTCGCCGCTCGGCGTGTGGGTGTCGTCGGTGCAGGCAGGAAGCCCGGCCGACCAGGCGGGCATCCTGCCCGGCGACCTGATCACGCAGCTCGGCGGCACGCAGCTCGCCCAGAGCGGCACGCTCGAGGAGTACTGCAAGGTCGTCGGCACGCACGGCAGCGACGGCGTCATCGACGTCACGGTGTACCGGCCCGGCAACGACTCGTTCTACGAGGGCCAGATGAACGGCGACGAGCTCGAGAAGGTCGGCGGCGAGGACCCGGTCGACCCGGTGGACCCGGTGGACCCGATCGGCCAGTTCGTCGAGATCACCAACGACGCCGGCACCGTGCGCGTCACCGTGCCGGACACCTGGAGCCAGGTCAACGGCGCTCCGGTCGAGGGCAACGGCATCGTGTACCAGGCGCTGACCGCCTCGCCCGACCTCGCCTCGTACCAGGGCTCGTGGTCGACGCCCGGCGTGAGCATCTCCGCGACGCAGGACGGCTCGATCGGCATCCAGCAGTACCTCGACGGCTTCGTGAACGGCATCAGCCCGGAGTGCGGCGACGTCGAGACCGGTGAGTACGACGACGGCCTGTACGCCGGCCAGTACGCCTACTTCACCGGCTGCGGCGGCACCGAGACCGACTTCCTCGCTCTCGCGGCCGACCACGCGGACGGCTCGCACCGGCTGCTGCTCACCGTGCAGATGGTGAGCGAGCAGGACAAGAGCGTGGTGCTCGAGCAGATCCTCGGCTCCTTCGAGGCCAAGTTCTGATCCGCTGAACGGAAGGCCCCGGCGACCATCGGTTGCCGGGGCCTTCCGCGTCGGTGCTAGCCTGGACGGGATGCGCATCCGTTCGCTCCTCCTTCTCTGCCGCGACGAGTCCTAGCCGGCTCACTCGTCGCGGCATCCGTCGTTCGCCGGAACCGAATCAGACGAGGAGACGAAGGACCATGCAGAACCGCCAGACGGCATCGGGGATGCCCACCCGCAAGTACCGCCCGTACCACGAGATCATCGCGGTCGATCTGCCCGACCGCACGTGGCCGGGCAAGCGCATCACCGAGGCGCCGCGCTGGTGCGCCGTCGACCTGCGCGACGGCAACCAGGCGCTCATCGACCCGATGAGCCCCGAGCGCAAGCGCATCATGTTCGACCTGCTGGTCGGCATGGGCTACAAGGAGATCGAGGTCGGCTTCCCGTCGGCGAGCCAGACCGACTTCGACTTCGTGCGCAGCCTCATCGAAGAGGATCTCATCCCCGACGACGTCACCATCCAGGTGCTGACGCAGGCGCGCAAGGAGCTGATCGACCGCACCTACGAGTCGATCCGCGGCGCGAAGCGGGCGATCGTGCACCTCTACAACTCCACGAGCATCCTGCAGCGCGACGTCGTGTTCCGTACCGGCAAGCAGGGCATCATCGACATCGCGGTGCAGGGCGCGAAGTGGTGCGTGGCGGCGGAGCCCACCGCGGCGGGCACCGAGATCTTCTACGAGTACTCGCCCGAGAGCTACACCGGCACCGAGCTCGAGTTCGCCGCCGAGGTGTGCAACGCGGTCATGGAGGTGTTCGTCCCGACGCCGGAGCGCAAGGTGATCCTGAACCTGCCGGCCACGGTCGAGATGGCGACCCCCAACGTGTACGCCGACTCGATCGAGTGGATGTCCCGCCACCTGAACCACCGCGAGAACGTCATCCTGTCGCTGCACCCGCACAACGACCGCGGCACCGCGGTGGCGGCGGCCGAGCTGGGCTACCTGGCGGGTGCCGACCGCATCGAGGGCTGCCTGTTCGGCAACGGCGAGCGCACCGGCAACGTGGACCTCGTCGCGCTGGGCATCAACCTGTTCACGCAGGGCATCGACCCGCAGATCGACTTCAGCGACCTGGACGAGATCAAGCGCACCGCCGAGTACTGCAACCAGCTGCCCGTGCCGGAGCGCAGCCCGTGGGCCGGCGATCTGGTCTACACCGCCTTCAGCGGCTCGCACCAGGACGCGATCAAGAAGGGCTTCGAGGCGATGGCCGCCGAGGCCGAGGCGAAGGGCGTCTCCGTCGACGACCTGGTGTGGGCGGTGCCGTACCTGCCGGTCGACCCGAAGGATCTCGGCCGTGGCTACGAGGCCGTCGTCCGCGTCAACTCCCAGTCGGGCAAGGGCGGCGTGGCGTATCTGCTGAAGGCCGACCACAACCTCGACCTGCCGCGAAAGCTGCAGATCGAGTTCAGCGCGGTCGTGCAGGCGAAGACCGACGCCGAGGGCGGCGAGGTCACCTCCGACGCGCTGTGGTCGATCTTCCACGACGAGTACCTGCCCGCCCACCGCGACGACGACAAGTGGGGTCGCTTCGAGCTGCTCTCGACGGCGACCTCGAGCGACCTCTCCGGTGTCGTGAACCTGGACATCCGGCTGCGGGTCGGCGAGGAGGTGCAGTCCGCGAACGGCACCGGCAACGGCCCCATCGCGGCGTTCCTCGCGATCATGGAGCAGCACGGCATCGATGTGAAGCTCTACGACTACGTGGAGCACGCGATGAGCGCGGGCGGTGACGCGCTCGCGGCCTCGTACGTCGAGCTGAACGTGAACGGCAAGCGGCTGTGGGGCGTCGGCATCGACGCCGACATCTCCACCGCGTCGCTGAAGGCCATCGTGTCGGCGGTCAACCGCGCGGTGCGTGCAGAGGCGGCGGAGCCGCAGCTCGCCACCGTGTAAGGCGTTCACCCTCTCGGTTGTGCAGGAGATTCTGCGATCGACCCCCGCCGATCCCATCGGATCGGTTCTAAGGGGAAAAACCTCCTGCACAACCGAGGGGGCGTGCACTCACCTGCGGGTGTAGCGGAGCCGGCTCAGCGCGCGCTGCTCCGGGAGGCTCCAGTCGAAGAGCACCGCCAGCACGCGAATTCCGAACGTCACCGCGACGCAGACGATCGCCGAGACCAGGAT
>DATMVL010000056.1:0-11127 GCA_035563175.1 Rhodoglobus sp.
ACGAGTAGGAGCGGATCATGTTGGTGGCATTCTCAGTCGCACCGAGTGGAACCGGTCGAACCGACGGCAGCGTGCACGACGCCGTCGCGGCGGCCGTGCGCATCGTCAGGGACTCGGGCCTCCCGAACCGCACGGATGCGATGTTCACGACGATCGAGGGGGAGTGGGATGAGGTCTTCGACGTCATCAGACGGGCGACGGATGCCGTGGCCGCGTACGGCACGCGCGTCTCGCTGGTGCTGAAGGCCGACATCCGGCCCGGGCACACGGGTGAGCTCGACGGCAAGGTGCAGCGCCTCGAGCAGGCGCTGCAGCGGCAGGCGCAGGCGTAGGATCGATCCGCTCGACGGCGAGCGGCCCCGTCCCGTTCCAGCCCGATCGGCCCCCATGCAGCAGCTCAGCCCCGCCCGCGTCCGCCTCGCTCTGCTCGCGCTCGCGCTCGGCGGGTTCGGCATCGGGCTCACCGAGTTCGTCGCCATGGGCCTGCTGCCCGATCTGGCCGCCGACCTGCTACCGGAGGTCTACGCGGTCTCGCACGAGCAGGCGAATGCGCAGGCCGGCTGGCTGATCTCGGCCTACGCGCTGGGGGTCGTGGTGGGCGCGCCGACGATCGCGGCGCTCGCCGCCCGGTTCCCACGCAAGCAGCTGCTGCTGGCCTGCCTCGCGGTGTTCACGCTCGGCACGGTCGCGTCCGCGCTGCTGCCGACGTTCGGTCTGGTGCTGCTGGCCCGCTTCGTGGCGGCCCTGCCGCACGGCGCCTACTTCGGCATCGCCGCGCTCGTCGCCGCCGCGCTCATGGGTCCGGGCAAGCGCGGCCAGGGCGTCGCGCTGGTGCTCTCCGGCCTCACGATCGCGAACGTGATCGGCGTGCCGGCGATCACCTACCTCGGCCAGCAGGCCGGCTGGCGCATCGCCTACCTCGCCGTCGCCGTCGTCTTCGCGCTGGCGCTGCTCGCGGTGCTCGCCCTGGTGCCGCTGCAGGCCGGCGACCCGGCCGCGACGTTCAAGCGCGAGCTGCGGGCGCTCAGCCGCCTGCAGGTGTGGCTCGCGCTGCTCATCGGCTCGGTCGGCTTCGGCGGATTCTTCGCGGTGTACACCTACGTCGCCCCCGTCGTCACGAACGTCACCGGTCTCGCCGAGGGCATCGTGCCGTTCGCCCTGGTCGCACTCGGGCTCGGCATGACCATCGGCAACCTCGTCGGCGGGCGGGCGGCCGACCGCAGCGTGCTCGGCACGATCTTCGTGTGCTTCGGCCTCTTCGCGGTGTCGCTGCTCGGGCTCGCGCTCACCGCGCACACGCCGGTCGGGCTGTTCGCGTTCCTGTTCCTGGTGGGCGGGGCGGCGGCGGCGCTGTCACCGGGCATCCAGACCAGGCTCATGGATGTCGCGGGCGACAGCCAGTCGCTGGCGGCGGCCATCAACCACTCGTCGCTGAACCTCGGAAACAGCCTCGGCGCCTACCTCGGCGGCGTCACCATCGGAGCCGGGCTCGGCTACCTCTCGCCGACGTGGGTGGGCCTGCTGCTGTGCGTGCCCGGCGTCGCCCTCGCGGTGCTGAGCGTCGCGCTGCAGCGCCGCTCGACCCGCGTGAGGTCGCGCGAGGACGCGCTGCTCGTCCCACCGACCGGCTGAGCGGCCCACACCGCGACGAGGCGCCACTTGCGACGTCGGATGCGACGTTGCGCCGGTCGGAAGTGGCGCCTCCTGAAGGCAGGGTCAGAACGAGCGGGGCAGGTCTCCCTCGACGAGGATGCCGTCCTCGATGGCGCGCTTGCGCAACGCCACCTTGGTGCCCACGTCGTAGCCCGCGACCCGGTACTTCTCGCGGATGCGCTTGAGGTAGCTCTTGGCGGTCTCCTCGGAGATCGAGAGCTGGTACGCGACCGCCTTCACCGGCTCGCCGCCGCCGTACAGCGCCATCACGCGACGCTCCTGCGCCGACAGCTTCGGGGCGCCGCCGACCTCGCCGGCGTTGAGCGCGAGGTCGAGCTCGGCCGAGATGAACGACTCGCCCTGCGCGGCCGCGCGGATGGCCTCGACGATCATGCCGGCATCCTCGCTCTTCACCAGATAGCCGAGCGCGCCGGCGGCGAGGGCCTCGCGCACGACGTTGGGCTCCGAGTAGGTACTCATCAGCACCACCTTCACACCGGCGGTCTTGAGGGTGTTGATCTTCAACGAGATCGGGATGTTGTCCTTGAGGTCCAGGTCGAGCAGCACCACGTCGACCGGGAACTCCGGGTGGGTGATCAGCTCGGGCCAGGTCGGCACGGCGGCCACCATCTGGATGTCGCTCGCGGCGTTGCGGATCCACTCCGTCAGCGCCCCCAGCAGCATGCGGTGGTCGTCCACCAATGCCAGTCGGATGCGGTTGGCGGTGTCGGTCACGATGATCCCTCTCAGTGATCAGCCGGGTTGGCGACGAGGCAGTGCACGTCGACACGCAGGCTGGAGTTCTGGGTGGAGTCAGCGTACTGACCCACCCGGCGGATGGCCTCCCATGTCGCCGGGTCGACGCGGTTGCGTGGCACCCCGGTGGTGGTGATGACGATGGGGACGTCGATTCTGCGGCCGTTCGGCGTCTCCACCGAGCCGGTCGCGGGCCCGACCGTGATCTGCACGGTGCGGGTCGGGTGGTTCTTCGTGGTGTCGCTGACGAGCAGCCACACCGTCGACAGCAGCCCGTCGCGCTGCTGCGGGTCGAGCAGCCCGGCGAGGCTGCCCTTGTCGACCAGGGTCACCGACTTGCCGAGGAAGTCGGACTCGGTGATCGCGTGGTACAGCCAGGTCTCACGGCGGCCCTCGATGAGGTGCAGCCGCAGCTCGGTGGCCAGCGACGCGGCGGACGACGCGGTCTTGGGGCCGAGCGGCAGCTTGGTGCGGCCGTTCGCGATCGCCTCCAGCAGCTCCTCGGCCGCGAGGTCGAGCCGCGCCAGCTCCTCCGAGGCGAGCATGCCCACGGCGAAGCGGGGCGCCTGCACGGTGCTCTGCACCAGCACCCGGTCGAGCTCGACCTGCACCAGCCGGCGGAACCCGCGGACGACGACGACGCCGATGGCCGCCGGCAGCACCGCGAAGGCGAGGCTCGTGATCTGCGGGCCGAGGTCCTCCGGGGCGAGGCTCGAGTTGAGCACGATCGCGCCGGCCAGGGTGAGACCGAGCACGCCGTCGATGATGAGGATGTCGCGGGCGCGCCGCAGGGTGACGACCACCAGCAGCGCCATGCCGGCGGTGACCGCGGCGGTGGCGTTGCGGCCGATGTCGTGCAGCGGCCAGATCGCCCAGAGGTCGAGCACGAGGGCGGTGAACAGCCCGCCGACGAAGAGCGCGAACAGCCAGTCGGGCAGTTGCTCGCCGCCGACCCGCGCGGTGATGACGGTCGCGAGCAGCACGCCGGCGAGCACCACCCAGGCGCCGAGCGCCGGCAGCGGGTCGGGGTACTCGTTCCACTGGCTGAGGAACCAGACGAAGCCGTAGATCGCGCGCAGGCCGACGACGACCGCCGCGCCCACGCCGATGAAGCCGGTGCCGAGGCTGGCCCGGCGCGGCGCGACCTCGCGGATGACCCGGCGGGTCGCTTCGGCGCGGCGGCGGCCGCGGCCGAGCACGACGCCGAGGGTGCTCTCGTCGGGCAGGGTCGAGGTGCTCATCGCGGCACCTCCAGCACGACCGTGGTGCCGGAGCCCTTCGAGGAGAACAGGCGGGCCTTCCCGCCGACTTCCTGGAGGCGGCCGACCACCGACTCCTTGAAGCCGAGGCGCGCGGCGTCCACGTCCTCGATGTCGAAGCCGACCCCCGCATCGGTGACCATCGCGCGCACCGTGTTCTCGTCATCCGTGATCGTCACGTGCGCCTCGGTGACGCCGGAGTGCCGGCGCACGTTCTCGAGGCACTCGGCCAGCGCGAGCAGGAAGGCGTCGAGCACGTGGCTCGGCAGCAGCACCTGCCCGGTGCCGTGCCAGCTCACCTCGAGCCCCATGCGCCCGAAGCGCTGCTTCACGGATTCGAGCGTCGTGCCGAGCACCGCCTCGTCGTCGGTCTCGAGGTTGTACTCGCCGGAGGACTGCGGGGTCGGCGTGGCGCCCAGCCGCAGCTGACGCAGCAGCCGGGCGTCGTCGGCGGCCTGCTGCCGCAGCGCCTCGGGGGCGACGCCGACGCCCGAGTGCGCGAGCAGGGTGAGCGTGGCGAGCACGGTGTCGTGCAGCAGCCGTGCCCCCTGACGGCGTTGCGCCTCGGTCTCGGATGCGTGGCGCTCGGCACGGTGGGCGCGGCCGATCTGCGCGATGCGGCGGGCGGCCTGCGGCACGGCTGCGCTGATCCAGAATCCGATCACGGTCGACAGCGTCCACCCGAGCACCAGCAGCGCGAGCGTCGGGAGCGGCGACTGGTGCGGCGCGAGCAGCGTCACCTCGGTTCCGGCGACGAGCACGAACACCACGCCGAGCACCACACGGCGATGCACCTCGGTGGTGAGCACGATGGCGACGGAGGCGATGGATGCTGCGGCGAGCTGGGCGATGCCCGAGACGCCGGATGGGCCGGGGCCCGCGCCCACGAGGCAGGCCAGTGCGATGATGCCGAGCCCGCCGAGCACGATCACGGCCACCCAGACCAGCGACCGGCTGACGCCGAGTCGGGCCTGCGCGAACCCGACCAGGCCGTAGAGGGGCAGGGCCAGCGCGTACGCGAGCCCGTCGATCGAGCCGGGGATGCTGAGGCAGAGCAGCGACACCACGGTGAAGCTCAGGCCGTACACGCGCGCGGTGCGCTGCAGGAGGCGGTCGCGCTCCTTGGCGATGAGGTCCATGGTGCTGGTCATGGTGCCACACCACCCGGCGTCTGCCGGGCGTGACGCACCGGGGGGACACGCGGGGTTCACGCCTACTGCTGCTCGGCGATCCAGCCCTCGCGAAGGGCGTGCCGCCGCAGCAGCCCGCGGGTGCCGATGTCGACGCCGATCTCACGGAACTTGCGCCGCCCGCGCTTGACGTACGACTTCACCGTCTCCTCGGTGGTCTCCATCTCGTCGGCGACCTCGCGGATCGACCGCCCGCTCGCGTACAGCACCAGCGCCCGCTCCTCCTGCCGGCCGAGGCCGGGGTCGGCGGCGGGCTGGATCGCCGCGGCGCGATCGTCAGCGAGGTGCGTCGCGCCATCGGCGGCGGCGCGGATCGCGGCGAGCAGCTCGACCGGGTCATCCGCCTTGGCGACGAACGCGTGCGCGCCGGCATGCATCGCCGAGGCGATGGAGCGGGCATCCGCGTGCCGCGAGACGACGACCGCGGCGATGCCCATCGTGCCGAGGATGCGCACCTTCGTGGCGACGAGGATGCCGTCGCCGAGGTGCAGGTCGAGCACGACGACGTCGACGGGCATGGCGGAATGGTCGATGAGCTCCGACCAGCTCGAGACCGTGACGACCACCCGTACGCCCTCGCGTTCGAGCAGCGCCGCCATGCCCTCGGCGACGATCCGGTGGTCGTCGACCACCGCAACCCGGATCCCGTCCATCGTCTTCCCCTCGATGACCTCCGGCACAGCCTAAGGCGATCCTCAGCTTTCGAGGAGTCGGCGCAGCTGCGCGCCCACCGCGGCCTCCTCGATGAGGAACCCGTCGTGCCCGAAGGGCGAGGCGATCACGTGCGGCTCGTCGCCGTCGAGGTTGCCGGGCAGGTGGGCGGCGAGCAGCCGCTGCTCGGCGACGGGGTAGAGGCGGTCGCTGTCGATGGCGACCACGAGCGCCTTGGCGGGGATGCGCGACAGGGCCTGCGCGGTGCCACCGCGGCCGCGGCCGACGTCGTGCGAGCTCATCGCGTTCACCAGCGTCAGGTAGGCGTTGGCGTCGAACCGGCGGGTGAACTTGTTGCCGTGGTAGTCGAGGTAGCTCTCGACGGCGTAGCGTCCGCCGCCACCGAGCGGGCTGATGCCGCTCTGCCAGCTGCGCTCGAACCGGTCGTTGAGCTCGGTGGGGGAGCGGTAGCTGTGCAGCGCCATCCGGCGGGCCAGCGCGAGCCCGCGGTGCGGCCCCTCGCCGTCCTCGGCGTCGTAGTACCAGCCGTCCGCGAACGCGGGGTCCATCCGCACCGCTTCGGCTTGCAGCGAGTTGAGGGCGATGGCGTCGGCGTTGCTGAACGCGGGCGCGGCCAGCACGGCGACCCGCTCCAGCCGGTCAGGGTACGACGCTGCCCACTCGAGCGCCTGCATGCCGCCCATCGAGCCGCCGATCACCGCCGCCCAGCGCTCGACCCCGAGCTCGTCGGCGAGCGCAGCCTGCACGGCGACCTGGTCGCGGATCGTGACGAACGGGAACCGCGGCCCCCACTCGCGCCCATCCGGTGCGAGCGACGCGGCGCCGGTGGTGCCCTGGCAGCCGCCGAGCATGTTCGGGGTGACGACGAACCAGCGGTCGGTGTCGATCGCCTTGCCCGGGCCGACCACGCCGTTCCACCAGCCGACGGTGGGATGCCCGGGGCCCGGCGATCCCACGACGTGGCTGTCGCCGGTGAGCGCGTGCACGACGAGCACGGCGTTGTCCCGCGCGTCGTTCAGCCTCCCGATCGTCTCGTACGCGACGGTGACGGATGGCAGCTGGGCCCCGCGCTCCAGCATCCTGGGGCCGAGATGCGCGAAGCGACGGTCGCCCGCCGGGTCGCCCTCGCGCCAGGCGCCGGTCGCCGGCGGCTTGCCGAGCACCGAGCGCGCGTCGGCCTGCGTGATGAAGGCCGAGGGCACGCTGTCCTCGGGGGTCTGCCAGTCCATGTCGTCCCAGTATCCCGGCAACGGCGGAGGCGCCGGTGTTTGTTACACCGGCGCCTCCGTGATCGGCTTCGCGGCCGTTCGGGCGTTCTGTCGCCGCGCTGGCGGGCTCAGAACGCCCGAACGGGCGCAGAACCGCAGGTCAGACCGTCGCCGACGCGGCCGAGGCGGCCTTGGCGGCGTCGAATCCGGCCTGCAGGTCGGCCTTGAGGTCCTCCACGTTCTCGATGCCCACCGAGAGGCGCACCAGACCGGGCGTGACGCCGGTGGTGAGCTGCTGCTCCGGGGTGAGCTGCGAGTGCGTGGTCGAAGCCGGGTGGATGATGAGCGAGCGCACGTCGCCGATGTTGGCCAGGTGGCTGAACAGGGTGACCTTCTCGACCAGGGCGCGGCCGGCATCCACCCCGCCCTTGAGCTCGAACGAGAGCACCGCGCCGACGCCGTTCGGGGCGTACCTGTTGGCGGCGGCGTACCAGGGGCTTGAGGGGAGACCGGAGTAGTTCACCGACGCGACGTCGGGGTGGTTCTCGAGCCACTCCGCGATCGCCTGCGCGTTCTGCACGTGACGCTCGATGCGCAGGCTGAGCGTCTCGATGCCCTGGATCAGGGTGAACGCGCTGTCCGGTGAGAGGGCCGCACCGGTGTCGCGCAGCAGCTGCACGCGGGCCTTGATGATGTAGGCGATCGCGTCGCCCAGCACGGTGGTGTAGCTGGCGCCGTGGTACGACGGGTCGGGCTCGGTGAGGCCCGGGAACTTGTCGACGTGCTGCGACCAGGGGAACGAGCCGCCGTCGACGATCACGCCGGCGATGACGGTGCCGTGACCGCCGAGGAACTTCGTGGCCGAGTGCACCACGATGTCGGCGCCGTGCTCGAACGGGCGGATCAGGTAGGGGGTGGCGATCGTGTTGTCGACGATGAGCGGCAGCGCGTTGTCGTGGGCGACGCCGGCGACCTTCGCGATGTCGAGCACGTTGATGCGCGGGTTGCCGATGGTCTCGGCGAAGAGCAGCTTGGTGGTCGGGCGGATGGCGGCGCGCCACTCCTCGGCGTCGTCCTGGTCCTCGACGAAGGTGACCTCGATGCCGAGCTTGGCGAGCGTGTACTTGAAGAGGTTGTAGGTGCCGCCGTAGATCGACGAGCTCGAGACGATGTGGTCGCCGGCGCCGGCGATGTTCAGCACGGCGTAGGTGATCGCCGACGAGCCGGAGGCGACGGCGAGCGCCGCGGTGCCGCCCTCGAGCGCGGCCAGGCGCTGCTCGACCACGTCGGTGGTGGGGTTCATGAGGCGGGTGTAGATGTTGCCGAACTCGGCCAGCGCGAACAGGTTCGCGGCGTGCTCGCTGCTGTTGAACACGTACGAGGTGGTCTTGTAGATCGGCGTGGCACGCGCGTTCGTGGTCGGGTCGGCCTGAGCGCCCGAATGCACCTGCTTGGTCTCGAATCTCCAGTCGGACATGGTGTTGATCTCCTCGACATCGGCGGCGGGTCAGCGCGGCCCACTCGCGAGCGAGCCTAGGAAGGGTGGATGCCCGGCTCAACGGCACGCGTAACAGAGCGACACGGGCGGCCGCTCGCAACTCTCGCGTCCGCCGTCCACATCCGACCCCACCCCCTCCGATGAGGCGCCACTTCCGACGGCTCGCGAGCCCCCGCACCGGTCGCAAGTGGCGCCTCATCGACGGGTCCCTGTGGGAGGCGCCAGTTGCGACGGATGCGGGAGAGCGTTCCACGTCGCAAGTGGCGCCTCATCGGAGTCGCGGGGCGGGCCGCCCGGCCCGGCGCCTAGCGGTCGCGGCGCGAACCGGTGGGGTCGGTGCGGGAGGCTCCGGTCGCGGCCGGGCGCTCCTCATCCGTCGGGATGAAGAGCCAGCGCGGCTTCGGCTCGATGATCGGCCGGAAGACACGGCGGACGACCGGGCTGGCCAGGGCGATCGAGATCGCGACGCCGGCCAGGATCATCGACAGCAGCCACATCGCCGACGAATGCTCGTCGGCCAGGATGCCGGTCTCGCGCACCGGGTACAGCACGAACGAGTGCAGCAGGTAGATGTACATCGTCGCCTGGCCGAACCGGGTGATCCAGGTCTCGGAGCGGGGGATGAGCGCGAAGAACGCGGTGCTCAGCAGCACGGCCAGTCCGATGAGGCCGAGGCGCACCAGGCCGGCCCACCACTGGTCCTCGCCGAGGCCGCGGTACGAGTCGTCGTAGAAGAACCAGAACCGCAGGTCGATCTCGCGGAACGGCGCGATGAACACGATCACCACCGCGAGCCAGGCGGCCAGCACCGCGACGGCCGCGGCGCGCACCCACCAGGTCACCCGCTCGGCGGCACCCCAGCGGTCGACGACGCCCCACTGGCGCACCTTCCAGCCGAGCACGAAGAACGGCAGGATGCCGATGGCCCGCGACAGCGAGAAGGTCGAGTCGACGTTGTCGAAGTACCCGACCCCGACGGATGCGATCACGGCGATGAGCAGCGGCCAGCGCAGCAGGGCGAGGTAGGGCAGGATCAGCCGGAAGATGCCGAGCGCGAGCAGGAACCAGAGGGTCCAGCTCGGGTTCGTCGGGTTGAACTCCTGCTTGCCCTCGACCAGGAACTGCACGACCGTCCAGATCGTCTCCATGATGACGTACGGCAGCAGGATGTCGGTGAGCACCTTCTTCATCTGCCGCGACCCGGGCGGGCTCGCCTTCGAGAAGTAGCCGGAGATCATCGCGAACGCCGGCATGTGGAACGCGTAGATGAACAGGTAGGCGATCAGCGCGTTGTCGGAGTCGGCGGTGAGGCGCTGGATGCCGTGGCCGATGACCACGAGCGTGACCGCCACGAAGCGGGCGTTGTCCCAGAACGGCACCCGTCGCTTCGGCTGGGCGGCGACCTCGGAGCTCATCTGCTCACCGTACTGTGGGACGCATGACTCCTCGACGGGTGGTGGTGACCGGCGCCAGTTCTGGTATCGGGGCGGCGACGGTCAGGCGGTTCCGGCAGCGCGGCTGGGAGGTGGTCGGCGTGGCCCGGCGCGCCGACCGGCTGGCGGAGCTCGCGGCCGAGACCGGCGCGGAGGTGTTCGCGGCTGACATCACCCGGCAGGACGACGTGGATGCCCTGGCGGCACGCCTGCGCGAGCTCGGCCCGGTGCACGCGCTGGTCAACAACGCCGGCGGGGCCCGCGGCATGGAGTCGGTCGAGGCTTCGGACCCCGATGACTGGCGATGGATGTTCGAGGTCAACGTCCTCGGCACGAAGCGGGTGATCTCGGCGCTGCTGCCGCTGCTGCGCGACGCCTGGCGGCCGGGCACCAGCGTCGACATCGTGACGGTGACGTCGGTCGCCGGGTTCGTGCCGTACGAGGGCGGCGGCGGGTACAACGCGGCCAAGTTCGCCGAGCACGCGCTCAACGCGGTGCTGCGGCTGGAGCTGGCGGGCGAGCCGATCCGCGTGATCGAGGTCGCGCCGGGGATGGTGGAGACGGAGGAGTTCTCGCTGAACCGGTTCCGCGGCGACGCGGGTGCCGCGGCGAAGGTCTACGAGGACGTGCAGGAGCCGCTGCAGGCCGACGACATCGCCGAGGCGATCGTGAGCGCGCTGGAGCTGCCGCACCACGTCAGCCTCGAGCTGGTCACGGTGCGCCCGGTGGCGCAGGCCGCCCAGCACAAGGTGATCAGGGGCGAGCTGCGCCCTCGCCCTGCTCGCTGACGGCACCGGGCAGCAGCGCCTCGTCGACCTCCACGTCGGCGAACGACAGCTTCGGCACCAGGAACAGCAGCACCGCCGCGACCAGCGCGGTCACGCCGCAGATCGCGAACACGGTGAGGTAGCCGAGCAGGGTGGATGCGGTGGTGCCGACCGCGCCGGCGGCGAGCACGATGGCGAAGGTCGCCGACGCGAACGACCCGCCGATGGTCTTGGTGGTGTTGGTGAGCCCGGTGGCGACACCGGTCTGCCCGCGCGGCGCGGCGGCGGCCGCGGCGGCTGGCAGGGCGCCCACCAGCGCGCCCGAGCCGATGCCGGCGATCGCCATGTTCACGAAGACGCCCGCCACGGTGGTGTGGTTCACCAGGAACAGCAGGTACCCGGCTGCGACGAAGAACGTGGCGACGATGAGCGCGATCCGCGGGCTCGTCCAGCTCGACAGCCGCGGGAACAGCAGGGCGCCGACGATCATCGAGATCAGGTACGCGCCGATGATGTACGAGATCTCGTCGGCGGCCATCCCCAGGCCGTAGCCGTTGGCCGGGTCGGTGCCGGCGAACGTCGACAGCGGCGCCTGCGCGCCGAGCAGGCTGATGCCGACCAGGCCGGCGGTGAGCTGCACCGGCCACATGCTCGGCTGCCGCAGCACGCGCAGGTCGATCGCCGGGTCGGG
>DATMVL010000057.1:0-3123 GCA_035563175.1 Rhodoglobus sp.
CGCGGCCACCGAGAGCCTGGCGCTGATCGGCGTCGGCGGCAGCGAGCCGACCGAGCACGACCTGCGGTACGCGGCCGGTTCCGCCGCCCGGCAGCTGCGCGGCGTCGCCACCGTGGTGCTGGCGCTGCCGGCGGACACCCAGGAGCGGGCGTCGGCCGTGCTCGAGGGGGCGGCGCTCGGCGCGTACGGCTTCGACGAGTACCGCACCATCGGCTCGGACGCCGACCGCTCCGCCGCCTCGACGATCGTGGTGGCGGGCGCGACCGGCGGCGACGAGCTGGCCGAGCGGGCGGCCGCGATCGGCGAGGCCGTGCACACCGTGCGCGACCTGGTCAACACGCCGCCGAACGACCTCTACCCCGAGACCCTGGCTGCCCGGGCGGTGGAGCTCGCGGCCGGCACCGGCGTCGAGGTCACCGTGCTCGCCGAGGACGAGCTGCGCGAAGGCGGTTTCGGCGGCATCCTCGGTGTCGGCCAGGGGTCGTCGCGCGGGCCGCGCCTGGTAAAGGCGGTGTACAAGCCTGAGGGTGGGAGCGCCCATCTCGCCCTGGTCGGCAAGGGCATCACGTTCGACTCTGGCGGGCTGTCGTTGAAGCCGGCCGCGTCGATGATCGGCATGAAGTACGACATGACCGGCGCCGCGACGGTGCTGGCCGTGGTGCTCGCCGCTGCACGGCTCCAGCTGCCGGTCAAGGTGACGGCGTGGCTGTGCCTGGCCGAGAACCTGCCGTCGGGCACGGCGATCCGCCCGAACGACGTGCTGCGCATCCGGGGCGGCAAGACCGTCGAGGTGCTGAACACCGACGCCGAGGGGCGGCTGGTGATGGCGGATGGCCTGGTCGCCGCGAGCGAGGAGCAGCCGGACGCGATCGTCGACGTCGCCACGCTCACCGGAGCCGCCTCGGTGGCGCTCGGCACCCGCTACGCCGGTGTGATGGGCGACACCGCGTTCGTGCAGCAGGTGGTCGCGGCCGGTGACGCGGTCGGCGAGACACTGTGGCCGATGCCGCTCGGTCCCGAGCTGCGGCCGCTGCTGAGCTCGGACGTCGCCGACATCGCGAACGTGAAGCCGGGCAACACGGCGGGCGGCATGCTCATCGCCGCCGTGTTCCTGCGCGAGTTCGTCGGCTCGCGACCCGACGGCACGCCGATCCCGTGGGCGCACCTCGACATCGCGGGGCCGGCGAACAACGGGGCCGCGGGGTGGGGCTTCACCGGCAAGGGGCCGAGCGGGGTCGCGGTGCGCGCGCTGATCGAGCTCGTCGGCGGCTTCTCGCCGTCCTGACGGACAGCGGCGCGCGCTCGTCGGTAGTAGGGTTTTGGAGGCGGGTTCCGGTCCCGCCCCTCCGGCCGCGTCCACCACGATCACAACGCCGTGCCGGTGCACGAATCCTTCACACGAGGAGTTGCGGGAGTGGCTGAGCACACGTTTGACCTTGTCGTCCTGGGTGGAGGAAGCGGCGGCTACGCCGCCGCACTCCGCGCGAGCCAGCTCGGCATGACCGTCGGTCTGATCGAGAAGAACAAGGTCGGCGGCACCTGCCTGCACGTGGGCTGCATCCCCACCAAGGCGCTGCTGCACTCGGCCGAGGTCGCCGACGTCACCCGCGAATCCGCGAAGTACGGCGTCCCGTCCACCATCGGCGACATCGACATCGCCGCGGTCACCGCGTACCGCGAGGAGGTCGTGGCCAGCAAGTGGAAGGGTCTGCAGGGCCTGCTCAAGGCCCGTGGCGTCACCACCATCCTCGGCGAGGGCAAGCTCGTCTCCGCCACGACCGTGCAGGTCGGCGAGGACACCGTGGTCGGCAAGAACGTCCTCCTCGCCACCGGCTCCTACTCGCGCAGCCTCCCGGGCCTCGAGCTGGGCGGCCGCGTCATCACGTCCGAGCAGGCGCTGGGCCTCGACTTCGTGCCGAAGAAGGTCATCGTGCTGGGCGGCGGCGTCATCGGCGTCGAGTTCTCCAGCGTCTGGCGCAGCTGGGGCGCGGAGGTGCAGATCATCGAGGCGCTGCCGCACCTGGTCCCCAACGAGGACGAGGCGATCAGCAAGCAGTTCGAGCGCGCGTTCCGCAAGCGCGGCATCCAGTTCAACCTCGGGGTGCGCTTCCAGTCGGTCACGCAGGACGAGAACGGCGTGGTCGTGACCCTCGAGGACGGCAAGACCTTCGAGGGCGACCTGCTGCTGGTGGCGGTGGGCCGCGGCCCGGCCACCGCGAACCTCGGGTACGAGGAGATCGGCATCGCCATGGACCGCGGGTTCGTGCTCACCGACGAGCGCCTGCGCACCAACGTGCCCGGCGTGTACGCCGTCGGCGACATCGTGCCCGGACTGCAGCTCGCGCACCGCGGCTTCCAGCAGGGCATCTTCGTGGCCGAGGAGCTCGCCGGACTGAACCCGATCGTGGTCGAGGACGTCAACATCCCCAAGGTCACCTACAGCGACCCCGAGGTCGCCTCGATCGGGCTCACCGAGGCGAAGGCCGTCGAGCAGCACGGTGCCGACGCGATCCAGACCTACGACTACAACCTCGCCGGCAACGGCCGCAGCCACATCCTCGGCACCTCCGGCTCGATCAAGATCGTCCGGGTGAAGGACGGCCCCACGGTCGGCGTGCACATGATCGGCGGCCGCGTCGGCGAGCTGATCGGCGAGGCGCAGCTCGCGGTCAACTGGGAGGCGTACCCGGAGGACATCGCCCCGTTCATCCACGCGCACCCGACGCAGAACGAGGCGCTCGGCGAGGCCTTCCTGGCGCTCGCCGGCAAGCCCCTCCATGCCATCTGACCCCCTCACTAGACTCGAAACACGCGGTACGAAGGAGCATCCCTGATGAGCGAATCCGTCAACCTCCCGGCGCTCGGTGAGAGCGTCACCGAGGGAACGGTCACCCGCTGGCTGAAGCAGGTCGGCGACCGGGTGGAGGTGGATGAGCCGCTGCTCGAGGTGTCGACGGACAAGGTCGACACCGAGATCCCGTCGCCCGTGGCCGGCGTCGTCGAGGCCATCCTGGTGCAGGAGGACGAGACCGTCGAGGTGGGCACCGCGCTGGTGACCATCGGCGACGGCTCCGGTGGCGGCGACGCCCCGGCCGAGGCTCCGCAGCAGGAGGCGGCGCCGCA
>DATMVL010000058.1:0-4806 GCA_035563175.1 Rhodoglobus sp.
CTCGTCACCGGCATCACGAACCTGCCCGCGAGCAGCGGCGTGCGCGCCGAGATCCTGGAGCAGCGCGTCGTGCGCGTCAGCCTGGAGCGCCCGCTCGACGACGGACCGGTGGTGTTCAACTACCGCATCAGCAACGGGCTCGCCGAGGCCGAGGGCGTCATCACGGTGATCGAGATCCCCGCCCCGTCCAGCCTGCAGCCGCCGGTCGCCGGGGACGACAGCATCACCGCCCGGGTCGGGCAGGCCATCGACATCCCGGTGCTCGCCAACGACGAGCATCCGGACGGCCGCGACCTCACCCTCGACCCGCGGCTGGACCAGGCGCTGCCCGACGGCGCCGGGCTGCTGTTCGCCTCCGGGGACGTGCTGCGCTACCTCGCCCCGGACCGGCCCGGCAACTTCACGGCCGCCTACCGGGTCACCGGCCCGGACGGCCAGGCGGCCACCGGGCTGGTGCGCATCGCGGTGCGCGAAGCCGATCCCGCCACCAACAACCCGCCGGTGCCGCAGCCGGTGACCGCCCGGGTGCTCGCCGGCGAGACGGTGCGCATCCGCATCCCCGTCTCCGGCATCGACCCCGACGGCGACACCGTGCAGCTGCTCGGCCAGTCGGCGAACCCGCAGAAGGGCGCCGTGCTCGAGCTCGACGGCGACACCCTGGTGTACCAGGCCGGCGAGTACTCGGCCGGCACGGACACCTTCACGTACACCGTCATCGACTCGCTCGGCGCCCGGGCGACCGGCACGGTGCGGGTCGGCATCAGCCCGCGGCTCGACGGGGCACGGAACCCGGTCGCCATCGTCGACGAGGTCACCGTGCGCCCCGGCGTGACGGTCTCGGTGCAGGTGCTGGCGAACGACTCCGACCCGGATGGCAGCCCGCTGCGCGTGGTGGAGGCGACGCCGAACGACGAGCAGACCACGGCCGAGATCGTCGGCGACCTGGTGCAGGTCACGCCGCCGTCGGAGCCGGGCACCTACGGCGTGATCTACGCGATCGAGAACGATGCCGGCGGCACCAGTCAGAACTTCATCCGGGTGACCGTCGACCCCGAGGCGTCGCCGTCGTACCCGGTGGCCGAGGACAGCGTGCTGGCGCTGTCCGACATCATCGACCGCGACACGGTCACCGTCGACGTGCTGGCCGGCGTCTTCTTCGCCGACGGCGACCCGCGCAGCCTCGGACTGTCGATCCATCCCGGATTCGGGGGCGACGCCCGGGTCACCTCCGACAGGCAGGTGGAGGTCACGATCGGCAACCGCAGTCAGATCATCCCGTTCAAGGTGACCCACCCCGACGACGCCGAGGTGTTCTCCTACGCCTTCATCCGCGTGCCGGGCACCGACGACGCGCTGCCGCAGCTCGATCGCCGGGCGCCCGCCCTGCGGGTCAACAGCGAGGACCGTCTCGTCATCGAGCTCGCCGAGCGGGTGGTCTCCGTCGGCGGCGACGTGCGGCTGACCGACTCGAGCTCCGTGGAGGCCACCCACGGCAACGGCGACGACCTGGTGGTCGATCAGGACACGCTCGTGTTCACCTCGGCCGACAAGTACTTCGGGCCGGCCTCCATCTCGTTCGAGGTCGCCGACGAGGACGGCCGCACGGCGGTGCTCGTGCTGCCGATCACCGTGCTGCCGCGCGAGAACCAGCCGCCGGTGTTCGGGGGAGCGGTGATCGACTTCGAGCCCGGACAGGAGAAGGTCATCGACCTGGTGCGGCTCACGACGTATCCGTACCCCGACGACCTGGACGAGCTCGCCTACGAGGTGCTCACCGAGCCGGCCGGCTTCACGTCGTCGCTGCGCGGCACCGAGTTGACGCTGCGCGCGAACCCCGGGACGCCGAAGGGCAGCGTCGCGACGCTCTCGGTCGGCGTGCGAGACGACCTCGCCGAGGGCGACCCGGGCCGCATCACCCTCACCGTGGTCCCGTCGACCCTGCCGCTCGTGCGGCCCGGTGCCGACACCGCGGTGGCGCAGCGCGGCGGCACCACCAGCGTCGACGTGCTGGCGAACGACGAGGCCGGCAATCCGTTCCCGGGCGAGCCGCTCACCGTCGTCGACATCCGCGGGCTCGACGGCGGCGCGCTGCCGGCCGGCGTGGAGATCCGCCCCAGCGCCGACCGGTCCCGTCTGACCGTCACGGTGGCGCCGACCGCGGTACCGGGTGACGTCGGGCTGCAGTACCAGGTCGCCGACGCCACCGGCGACGCGGAGCGGATGGTCTGGGGCAGCATCCTGGTCTCGGTGCAGGACCGGCCCGACCCGGTGCAGAACCTCGGCCCGAGCGGGTTCGCCGACCAGCGCATCACGATGCGCTGGAACGCCGGCCTGTTCAACAACTCGCCGATCACCGGCTACAAGGTCACGACGAGCAAGGCCGGCGCCGTGCTGGCGGTCACCGCGTGCCCCGGCACGACCTGCGAGATCCCGACCCCGGGCAACGGGCCGGCGAACGGGGTCACCGTCAGCGTCGTGGCCACGAACGCGATCGGCGACTCCGACCCGGTGACGATGGCGGAGCCGGTCTGGTCCGACATCATCCCGCCGGCGCCCGGTGGGCTGTCGGCCGAGCCGCTCGACCGCGGTCTGCGGCTGCGCTGGAACGAGGTCAGCACCCCCGACGGCGGCAGCCCGGTCGATCGCTACCGCATCAGCGTGGGCGGACTCACCGCCGACGTCGGTCCGTCGGCGTGCTCCGGCGGGGTGTGCTTCTGGGACACCACCGAGGCGGGCCTGCTCGACAACGGCGTCGAGGTGTCGTTCACGGTGAGCGCGCGCAACGCCGCGCTCACCGCGCTGTCGGTCTGGAACACCAGCGAGCCCGCATCCGGCGTCCCCGCCGGCCCGCCGATCGCGGGCGCCGCGCCCTTCGCCACCACGCTCAGCGACACCGTCGTCGCGCTCGACTGGGGCGGGGTGTTCAACCCGAACGGCCGCCCGATCTCGGCGTACACCGCCGCCGCCTTCACCGGCGGCGCTCCGCGCTGCAACCCCGATGGCGGCATCGACGCGAACGGCGCGCGACTCATCGGCACCGGCGGCGGCACCGGTGCCCAGTTCACCGGCCTGTCGGCCAACGTGACCTACTCGCTGGTCGTGTTCGCCTACAACGGCCAGGGCTGCACGGCCAGCGCGACCGTCACCGCGCGCACGCCTCCCGGGGTCGTCACCGCCATCGCGCCCGGCGGCCCGGTGCAGAACGGCGACGTCTACGACTTCTCCCTGACCGGCGGCAGCTTCGCCGACGGCTCGCCCCTCGGCGGCGGCTACTCGGTCTACTACCGTCTCGTGGGCGGATCGGTGCCCGGCACCGAGCACGGTCCGGTGCCCGTCGGATCGCTGCTCTCCGGCGACGGCCTGCAGTACGGGCAGGCCGTCGGGGTGCAGGTGCGCGCCTGCCTGGACTACGACGGCGGCCGGATGTGCCAGTCGGAGTACTCGTCCGTGTTCCCGCTCGGGGTGCCGGTGGATCCGCGGGCGAACGGGGTGCGGTTCGAGCGGTCCGGGAGCGTCCCGTTGGATGCCGCCGGCACGTTCAGCTGGCTCGCCTTCCCCGCCGGCGCCTACGACTCCGTCGAGTTCGCATGCGGCACGGACCCGAACGGCGGGGCATGGCAGCCCGCTGGCGATACGCTCACCTGTCAGGTGCCCCCCGCGCTCGCGCAGACCCCGTACCTGCACATCCGCGTCACGGTCGGCGGACGGTCGTACGTCAAGACCTACAACGGATTCCAGATCTAGGAGCACGCCCACCATGACGATGACCCCTGAGCAGGCCGCCTGGTTCTCCGACAACTTCGGCCGCCTCGTGGCCGGCGTCGAGCAGGTGCTGCTCGGCAAGACGTTCGTGATCAGGCTCGGCTTCGTGGCGCTGTTCAGCGAGGGCCACCTGCTGCTCGAGGACTATCCGGGCACCGGCAAGACCTCGTTCGCCCGCGCGATCGCGCAGAGCGTCGACGGCACCAGCAACCGCGTGCAGTTCACCCCCGACCTGCTGCCGGGCGACATCACCGGCGTCAGCATCTTCAACCAGTCGACCGGCGACTTCGAGTTCCACCCCGGCCCGGTGTTCGCGAACATCGTGCTCGCCGACGAGATCAACCGCGCGAGCCCGAAGACCCAGTCGGCGCTGCTCGAGGTGATGGAGGAGTCCCACGTCACCGTCGACGGCGTCACCCACCGGGTGAACTCGCCGTTCATGGTGATCGCCACCCAGAACCCCGTCGAGCAGGCCGGCACCTACCGGCTGCCCGAGGCGCAACTCGACCGCTTCATCCTCAAGTCGTCGATCGGGTACCCCGATCACGCGTCGACCCTCCGCATCCTCGAAGGCGCCGGCACGCGCGCGCACGAGACGACCGTGCCGGCGATCGTCAGCGCCGACGTCGTCACCGAGATGGCCGCCGCCGCGCGCACGGTGCACGTCGACCCGACCATCAACGACTACGTCGGCCGACTGGTCGAGGCGACCCGCACCGCGAGCGAGGTGCGGCTGGGCGCGAGCGTCCGCGGCGCCCTCGCGCTGGTGCGCACCGCCAAGACGCTGGCGGCGGCGAACGGCCGGCACTACGTCGTGCCCGACGACATCAAGGCGCTCGCCGAGCCGGTGCTCGCGCACCGCCTGATCATCGACCCGGAAGCCGAGTTCGACGGCGTCACCGCCTCCGGCATCATCGGCCAGCTGCTCATCGAGACGCCGCCGCCGAGCGACCGTCAGGCGGTGTGATGGCGGGGACCGAGCGCTCGCGCCCGGCCGGGCGGGGCACCACCCGCGCGACCGCGGCGACCGCGAGCGCGAGATCG
>DATMVL010000059.1:0-2208 GCA_035563175.1 Rhodoglobus sp.
TGTCGAGCGAGCCGCTGATCGACATCATCCCGATCATGAAGCGGGAGCAGGACGGCCAGATCGTCACGCAGTTCGACTATCCCGCCGCCGAGGCCCTCGGCCTCATCAAGATGGACTTCCTGGGGCTCCGCAACCTCACGATCATCGACGACGCGCTCGACAACATCGAGGCCAACCGCGGCCACCGGCCGGTGCTCGAGGAGCTCCCGCTCGACGACCGCCCCGCCTACGACCTGCTCTCGCGCGGCGACACGCTCGGCGTCTTCCAGCTGGACGGCGGGCCGATGCGGTCGCTGCTGCGGCTCATGAAGCCGGACAACTTCGAGGACATCTCCGCGCTCATCGCGCTGTACCGCCCCGGCCCCATGGGCGCGAACTCGCACACGAACTACGCGCTGCGCAAGAACGGGCAGCAGGACATCACGCCCATCCACCCCGAGCTGGAGGAGCCGCTCAAGGACATCCTCGACACCAGCTACGGCCTCATCATCTACCAGGAGCAGGTGATGGCCATCGCCCAGCGGGTGGCGGGCTTCTCGCTCGGCCAGGCCGACATCCTGCGCCGCGCGATGGGCAAGAAGAAGAAGTCCGAGCTCGACAAGCAGTACGAGGGCTTCCAGGGCGGCATGAAGGCCAACGGCTTCTCGGATGCGGCCATCAAGACGCTGTGGGACATCCTGCTGCCGTTCTCCGACTACGCCTTCAACAAGGCGCACTCCGCGGCGTACGGCGTCATCTCGTACTGGACGGCCTACCTCAAGGCGCACTACCCGGCCGAGTACATGGCCGCCCTGCTCACCAGCGTCGGCGACGCCCGCGACAAGCTCGCGATGTACCTCAACGAGTGCCGGCGGATGGGCATCAGAGTGCTGCCGCCGGATGTCAACGAGTCGATCGGCTTCTTCACCGCCGTCGGCGAGGACATCCGCTTCGGACTCGGCGCCGTGCGCAACGTCGGCTTCAATGTCGTCGACATGATCCGCAAGGCGCGCGAGGAGAAGGGCCGGTTCACCAACTTCCACGACTTCCTGCGCAAGGTGCCGATGCAGGTCGCCAACAAGCGCACCGTGGAGTCGCTGATCAAGGCCGGCGCGTTCGACTCGCTCGGGCACACCCGCCGCGCCCTCATCGAGATCCACGAGACGGCGTGCGACGCCGCGGTGAGCGAGAAGCGCGCCGAGGCGAACGGGCAGGTCGGCTTCGACTTCGACAGCCTGTGGGACGAGCCGCAGCAGTCGACCGGGCACGTGCCGGAGCGGCCGGAGTGGGCCAAGCGCGACAAGCTCGCCTTCGAGCGCGAGATGCTCGGGCTCTACGTCTCCGACCACCCGCTGGCCGGGCTCGAGATCGCACTCGCCAAGCACCAGTCCGCGTCGATCACCGAGATCCTCACCGGCGACGTCGCGGGCGACGGCGAGCACGTCACCATCGCCGGACTCGTCACGAACGTGCAGCACCGCGTCGCGCGCAACAGCGGCAACCAGTACGCGATCATCACCGTCGAGGACTTCGGCGGCGAGATGCAGGTCATGTTCCTCGGCAAGACCTACCAGGAGTTCTCGCCCGCCCTCGCGAACGACACCATCGTCGTCGTGCGCGGCCGCGTCAGCATGCGCGACGACGGCATGAACCTGCACGCGGTGAGCATGTTCGTGCCCGATGTCGGGCCGGGTCTCGGCTCGGGGCCGCTGCTGATCTCGATGACCGAGCAGCGGGCCACCACCGAGGTGGTCGGCGCCCTCGGCGACGTGCTCATCCGGCACGCCGGCGAGAACGAGGTGCGGCTGAAGCTGGTGCGCGGCGACACCGCGCGGGTGTTCGAACTGCCGTACCAGGTGAAGGTCTCCGCCGACCTGTACGGCGAGCTCAAGACCCTGCTGGGGCCGAACTGCCTGGTGTGATCCCGGCGCATACGATGGGCTGATGCGCTCACTCGACCTCCGCGCCGCCCAGCCGACCCGTACCGAGTTGCGCGGGCTCGTGCCGCGGGCCGCGGTCGACGTCGCCGTCGCGCTGGATGCCGCGCGAGCCCTGGTGGACGACGTGCGCGAGCGCGGCGAGGCGGCGCTCCTCGAGCAGGCGGAGCGGCTCGACGGGGTGCGGCCGGAGCAGGTCCGCATCCACGGCGAGCAGGTCGGGGCGGCGGTGCGGGCGCTCGATCCGGTGGTGCGCGACGCGCTCGAGGAGGCCATCGCCCGGGTGCGCGCC
>DATMVL010000060.1:0-4063 GCA_035563175.1 Rhodoglobus sp.
GCAGCGCGCCCAGATCGGCGCACTCGACCAGGAGCGCCAGGCGCTCGAGGGCCGCATCGAGGAGTTGCGCACGTTCGAGCGCGAATACCGCCAGAAGCTCCGCGGCTACATCGAGGGCCAGCTCCGCGAGCTCGAGTCCGCGAACTCGATCTCGGCCTCCAGCCAGGCGCCCGCCGCGGTCACCGCAGGGCCCGCTGCCCAGCCGCAGCCCGCCCAGCCGCAGCCGGCGCAGGCTCAGCCCGCGCAGCAGCAGCCCGCCCAGCAGCCGTATGCGCCCCAGCCGGCGCAGCAGTACCCCGCACCGGTCGGCCAGCCTCCGGTGAATTTCTCGGGCTTTGCCGGCAACTGAGTCCCGCCGCGTCAGCAGCGTCAGCGTGAGAGCGCTGGCGCTGCTGTTCGTCGTGGCGGCCTTCGCCTACGTCGCCGACCGGCTGAGCAAGATCGCCGTCGTCGACAACCTCCCGCTCGGCGAGGAGGTGCCGGTGCTCGGCGAGGTGCTGCAGTTCCGCTACGTCGAGAACCCCGGCGCCGCGTTCTCGATCGGCGAGGGCACGACCTGGATCTTCGCGATCATCGCCACCGCGGTCGCGGTCGTCATCGTGATCTTCGCCCGCCGCATCCGGTCGACCGGCTGGGCGGTGCTGTTCGGGATGCTGCTGGGCGGCACCCTGGGCAACCTCACCGACCGCCTGACCCGCCCGCCGAGCTTCGGGCAGGGCCACGTCGTCGACTTCATCCAGGTCATCTACTTCCCGGCGATCTTCAACATCGCCGACATCGCCATCGTCGCCAGCATGGGCCT
Organism: Rhodoglobus sp.; assembly: GCA_035563175.1. Lineage (GTDB taxonomy): Bacteria > Actinomycetota > Actinomycetes > Actinomycetales > Microbacteriaceae > Rhodoglobus. The sequence goes on from DATMVL010000060.1 coordinate 803, forward strand.
GCTCATCCTGCTGGTGCTGCGCGGCGTCGGCCTCGACGGCACCCGCACGCCCGCCAAGTCGGCCGAGCCGGCCGTCGACGACCAGGTCTGACCGTGGAGTCGCGCAGCCTGCCGGTGCCCGACGGCCTGGTGGGGGAGCGGGCAGACTCGGCCGTCGCCAAGCTGCTCGGGTTCTCGCGCAGCTTCGCCGCCGAGGTGGCCGAGGCCGGCGGCATCGTGCTGGACGGCGCGGTGCTCGGCAAGTCGGACCGGCTCACCGCCGACGGCTGGCTCGAGATCACCTGGCGGTCGAAGCAGGAGCCGTCGATCGTGCCCGTCGTGGTGCCGGAGCTCGGGATCGCGCACGACGACGACGACATCGTGGTGGTCGACAAGCCCGCGGGCGTCGCCGCGCATCCCTCGATCGGTTGGGAGGGACCGACCGTGCTCGGCGCGCTGGCCGGGGCGGGCTTCCGCATCGCCACCTCCGGCGCGGCCGAGCGGGCGGGCATCGTGCACCGGCTGGACGTCGGCACCAGCGGACTGATGGTGGTCGCCAAGAGCGAGCGGGCGTATTCCGCGCTCAAACGGGCGTTCCACGACCGGGAGGTCGAGAAGATCTACCACGCCGTCGTGCAGGGCCATCCCGACCCGCTGGCGGGCACCATCGACGCGCCGATCGGCCGGCATCCGGGCTCCAGCTGGAAGTTCGCGGTCACCGCCGACGGCAAGCCCAGCGTCACCCATTACGAGACGATCGAGGCCTTCCGGGCCGCCTCGCTGCTCGAGATCGAGCTCGAGACCGGCCGCACCCACCAGATCCGGGTGCACATGGCGGCGCAGCGCCACCCCTGCGCCGGCGACGCCATGTACGGCGCCGACCCGAGCCTCAGCGCCCGTCTCGGACTGACCCGGCAATGGCTGCACGCGATGCAGCTCGGCTTCGAGCATCCCGCGACCGGCGAGTTCACGACCTTCCGCAGCGCGTACCCCGCCGACCTTCAACACGCGCTCGAGGTGCTTCGGGAGGACTGAGGGCGTGCCGCGTGGAGCACGTCGGCGGGCTGGCTTAAGGTGGGAGTCCCATGGCACCCTCCGACTCCTTCGTGCACCTCCACGTGCACACCGAGTACTCCATGCTCGACGGTGCCGCGCGCGTCGGCGGACTGCTCGACGAGGCCGTGCGGCAGGGCATGCCCGCGATCGCGATCACCGACCACGGCCAGATGTTCGGCGCCTTCGACTTCTGGCGGCAGGCCACCGACCGCGGCATCAAGCCGATCATCGGCACCGAGGCGTACATCACCCCGGGCACCCATCGCAGCGACAAGACCCGCATCCGCTGGGGCACCAGCTCGCAGGGCGACGACGACGTCTCGGGGTCCGGCGCGTACACGCACATGACCCTCCTCGCCGAGACCACCGAGGGCATGCACAACCTGTTCCGCGCGTCGTCGCTCGCCTCGATCGAGGGGTACTACTTCAAGCCGCGGATGGATCGCGAGCTGCTGCAGCGCTACAGCAAGGGCGTCATCGCGACCACCGGCTGCGTCGGCGGCGAGGTGCAGACCCGCCTGCGGCTCGGGCAGTACGACGAGGCGCGCAAGGCGGCGGCTGAGTTCCAGGACATCTTCGGCAAGGACAACTTCTTCGCCGAGATCATGGACCACGGCATCGACATCGAGCGCCGCACCATGAAGGATCTGCTGCGGCTCGCCAAGGAGCTCGGCATGCCCCTGGTGGCCACCAACGACCTGCACTACACGCACGAGCACGACGCCGACGCCCACGCGGCGCTGCTGTGCGTGCAGTCCGGCTCGACCCTCGACGACCCGAACCGCTTCAAGTTCGACGGCACCGGGTTCTACCTGAAGTCGGCGCAGCAGATGCGCGAGCTGTTCCGCGAATTCCCCGAGGCCGTCGACAACACGCTGCTCATCGCCGAGCGGGCCGACGTGGCTTTCGACACCGCCGCCAACTACATGCCGCGCTTCCCGGTGCCCGAGGGCGAGACCGAGCAGACGTGGTTCACCAAGGAGGTGCAGCGCGGACTCGAGGAGCGCTACCCCGACGGCATCCCGGCCGAGGTGCAGCGCCAGGCGGACTACGAGATCGGCGTCATCAGCCAGATGGGCTTCCCTGGCTACTTCCTTGTGGTCGCCGACTTCATCAACTGGTCCAAGCGCAACGGCATCCGGGTCGGCCCCGGCCGCGGTTCCGGCGCCGGATCCATGGCGGCGTACGCCATGCGCATCACCGACCTCGACCCGCTGCAGCACGGCCTGATCTTCGAGCGGTTCCTCAACCCCGACCGTGTCTCGATGCCCGACTTCGACGTCGACTTCGACGAGCGCCGGCGCGGCGAGGTGATCCGCTACGTCACCGAGAAGTACGGCGAGGAGCGCGTCGCGCAGATCGTCACGTACGGCACCATCAAGGCCAAGCAGGCGCTGAAGGACTCCTCGCGGGTGCTGGGCTTCCCGTTCGGCATGGGCGAGAAGCTCACGAAGGCGATGCCGCCCGCGGTGATGGGCAAGGACATCCCGCTCTACGGCATCTTCGACAAGAACCACGACCGGTACAAGGAGGCCGGCGACCTGCGCGCGATCATCGAGACCGACGCCGAGGCGAAGCGCGTGTTCGACACCGCGCTCGGCATCGAGAACCTCAAGCGGCAGTGGGGCGTGCACGCCGCCGGCGTCATCATGTCGAGCGAGCCGCTGATCGACATCATCCCGATCATGAAGCGGGAGCAGGACGGCCAGATCGTCACGCAGTTCGACTATCCCGCCGCCGAGGCCCTCGGCCTCATCAAGATGGACTTCCTGGGGCTGCGGAACCTCACCATCATCGACGACGCGCTCGACAACATCGAGGCGAACCGCGGGTTCCGGCCGGTGCTCGAGGAGCTCGAGTTCGACGACCCGCAGGCCTACGAACTGCTGCAGCGCGGCGACAGCCTCGGGGTCTTCCAGCTGGACGGCGGGCCGATGCGCTCGCTCCTCAAGCTGATGAAGCCGGACAACTTCGAGGACATCTCCGCCCTCATCGCCCTGTACCGCCCCGGGCCCATGGGCGCGAACTCGCACACGAACTACGCGCTGCGCAAGAACGGCCTGCAGCCGATCACGCCGATCCATCCCGAGCTCGCGGAACCGCTCGCGGACATCCTCGACACGACCTACGGCCTGATCATCTACCAGGAGCAGGTCATGGCGATCGCCCAGCGGGTCGCCGGGTTCTCGCTCGGTCAGGCCGACATCCTGCGTCGCGCCATGGGCA
>DATMVL010000061.1:0-2377 GCA_035563175.1 Rhodoglobus sp.
CTCGATCTCACCGCCCCGCAGCTGGGCGCTCCCGACCCGGAGGGCACCCACCTGCTCGTGCTCGCCCGGCAGGAGGAGGGCTACCATCGGCTCGCCGCGGCGATCACCGCCGGTCAACTCGCGGGCGGCGAGAAGGGGCGCCCGGTCTACGACCTCGACGACCTCGCCGCACGCGCCGACGGGCACTGGCTCGTGTTGAGCGGATGCCGCAAGGGCGCGGTGCGGCAGGCTCTGATGGGAACAGGACCGGCCGGCGAGGGGTCGGCGAGCACCCGTGCCCGACGGGCGGGTGAGGAGCTCGACCGGCTCGTCGCCCTCTTCGGGCGCGACAACGTCGCCGTCGAGCTGTTCGACCACGGCACCCCGCTCGACAGCACCCACAACGACGCGCTCGCGGAGCTCGCGGCCGCCCGCGGTCTGCCCGTCGTCGCGACCGGGTCGGTGCACTACGCGACCCCCGCGAAGCATCCGCTCGCCACCGCCCTCTCCGCCGTGCGCGCGCGCCGCAGCCTCGACGAGCTCGACGGCTGGCTGCCCGCATCCGGAGCCGCCCACCTGCGCTCGGGCGCCGAGATGGCGGAGCGCTTCCGCCGCTACCCCGGCGCGGTGTCGCGTACGGTGCAGTACGCCGAAGAACTCGGGTTCTCGCTGCGGCGGGCGAAGCCGCGGCTGCCGCGGCAGAAGGTGCCCGAGGGGCACACGCCGATGAGCTACCTGCGGCAGCTCGTGTGGGAGGGCGCCGCCCGCAAGTACCCGCGGCTGAGCGACGCCGACCGGGCGCGCATCGAACGCGAGCTCGACGTGATCGAGACGAAGGACTTCCCCGGCTACTTCCTCATCGTGTGGGACATCGTGCGCTTCGCCCGCGAGCGCGGCATCCTCTGCCAGGGGCGCGGCTCGGCCGCGAACTCGGCCGTCTGCTACCTGCTCAACATCACCGCCGTCGACGCGATCGCCCGCGACCTGCCGTTCGAGCGGTTCCTCTCGGCGATGCGCGAGGAGGAGCCCGACATCGACGTCGACTTCAACTCCGACCGTCGCGAGGAGGTCATCCAGTACGTCTACGCGAAGTACGGGCGCCAGAACGCCGCGCAGGTCGCCAACGTGATCAGCTACCGGCCGAAGAACGCGGTGCGCGACATGGCGCGGGCCCTCGGCTACAGCCCGGGCCAGCAGGACGCCTGGTCGAAGCAGGTGGAGCGCTGGGGCGCCCTCGTCGAGAGCAACGACCACGACATCCCCGACCAGGTGGTCGGTCTCGCGACGCAGACCCTGAAGCTGCCGCGGCACCTCGGCATCCACTCCGGCGGTATGGTGCTCACCGACCGTCCGGTGGGCGAGGTCGTGCCGATCGAGCACGCGCGCATGGACGGCCGCACGGTGCTGCAGTGGGAGAAGGACGACTGCGCCTGGATGGGCCTCGTGAAGTTCGACCTGCTGGGGCTCGGGATGCTCGCCGCGCTGCAGTACGCGCTCGACCTCATCCGCGACACGACAGGCGAGGACTGGCAGCTCGACACGATCCCGCAGGAGGAGCAGGGCGTCTACGACATGCTGTGCCGCGCCGACTCGATCGGCGTGTTCCAGGTGGAGTCGCGCGCGCAGATGGGACTCCTGCCGCGCCTGCAGCCGCGCAGCTACTACGACCTCGTCGTTCAGATCGCGCTCGTGCGGCCGGGACCCATCCAGGGCGGCGCCGTGCACCCGTTCGTGCGTCGCAAGCTCGGCAAGGAGCCCATCACCTACCCGCATCCGAAGCTCGAACCGGTGCTCGAACGCACCCTCGGGGTGCCGGTGTTCCAGGAGCAGCTCATGCAGATGGCGATGGCCGTCGGCGAGTGCACCGGGGACGACGCCGACCTGTTGCGGCGGGCGATGGGCTCCAAGCGCGGGCTCGAGCGCATCGACTCGTTGCGCGAGAAGCTCTACGCCGGCATGGCCCGCAACGGCATCACCGGCGCCCTCGCCGACGAGCTGTACGGCCGCATCCAGGCGTTCGCGAACTTCGGCTTCGCCGAGAGCCACAGCCTGAGCTTCGGGCTGCTCGTCTACGCGAGCTCGTGGGTCAAGCTGCACTACCCGGCGGTGTTCCTCGCCTCGCTGCTGCGCGCGCAGCCGATGGGGTTCTACTCCCCCGCCTCGCTCGTGGCGGATGCGGAACGGCACGGCGTCGAGGTGCGGCGGCCGTGCATCCTGCGCTCGGGTGCGCTCACCGGGCTCGAGTCGCTCGCCGACCCGGCCCAGCGTGGACCGCTCGAGCCGACGGGGCTCGACGCGTGCCTCGAGCGCGAGCAGCCGCACGTGCCGGTGTTCGACCCGAAGGCCCCCGACGAGACGCTCGCGCACCGGCGCGACGGGCGCTTCGCGGTGCGCATGG
>DATMVL010000062.1:0-2323 GCA_035563175.1 Rhodoglobus sp.
TTCGCCGAGGAGCTCGTGCCCGTCGAGGTCGGCGGCCGCGCCCCGGTCACCGTCGACGCCGACGAGCATCCGCGCCCGGAGACCACGGTCGAGTCGCTGGCGAAGCTCAAGCCGGCGTTCCGCGACGGCGGCACGGTGACCGCCGGCAACGCCTCCGGCATCAACGACGGCGCCGCCGCCGTGGTGCTCGCGAGAGCCTCGACCGTGCGCGCCGAGGGGCTCGGCGGGCTCGCCACCCTCGAAGCCGTGACCACCGCCGCTATGGAGCCCGAGCTCATGGGCTACGCGCCGGTGCTCGCACTCGAGGCGCTGTTCGAGAAGACCGGGCTGACGCCCGACGATGTCGGCATCGTGGAGCTCAACGAGGCGTTCGCATCGCAGGCGCACGCGGTCATCCGCGACGCCGGGCTCGACGGGGCTCGCGTGAACCCGTACGGCGGCGCCATCGCGCTCGGGCACCCGGTCGGCGCCACCGGCGCCATCCTCACGCTGCGCACCGCGAAGGATCTGCAGCGCCGCGGCCACCAGTACGGCATCGTCACGATGTGCATCGGCGGCGGCCAGGCCCTCGCCGGGCTGCTCAAACGCTGGGACGGTTAGCGCTCGCCCTCTTCGGTGAAGTCGCCTGCGCCTCTGCGGAACGCGGTCAGCAGCTCGACCACGCGGTTCACGTCGTCGGCCGGCAGTCCCGGCCGCTCGAAGAACCGGTTGAGCTCGACGGTTGCCTGCTCGCACAGGTCGCGGCCGGCGTCGGTGATCCGGATGATCGTGGCGCGGCCGTCGGTCGGGTGCGGCAGGCGCTCCAGCAGCTGCGCGGCCTCGAGCCGGTCGACGGTGTTCGTGACGCTGGTGGGATGCACCTGCAGCCGGCGCGTGGCGCTGGCCATGGGCATCCCGCCCCGCCTGCTGAAGCTCAGCAGCCGCAGCATCTCGTAGCGGGCGAACGAGAGCCCGAACGGCTTGAGGATGCCCTCGACCCGGCCCAGGATGAGCTGCTGCGCGCGCATCACCGAGGTGACGAGCGTCATGCCGTCGGCGGCGTCGTCCCAACCGTGCGCGAGCCACTGCCGTCGCGCCTCGGCGATCGGATCCCAGGGGAGCGGGGCCGGCATGGCTACAGGTCGATCGACTGCAGCGGGTCGAGCACCGTGAAGGCGCCCCCGTGCTGCTCCGTCGCCCAGGTCAGGCGCTGGGCGTGCATGCCCTTGCCGATCTGCGACAGCGTCGCCTCGTGGATGGGGAACGCGCGCTTCGGCTGCACGGTGAGCACGTAGTCCATCGCCTCGCCGATCTTCAGCCAGGGAGCGCCGATGGGCGCGGCCAGGGTGCCGACCGGCACCGGCGGCACCGTGTACGAGTCGCCGGGGTGGAACAGCTCGCCGTCGACGAGCACGCCGGTGTTGTCGACCAGGGGCAGCGAGGAGTGGATGACATTGTGCTGGGTGCCGAAGAAGCGCAGTGCGAAGCCGCCGACGCTCACCTCGTCCCCGTCGCTCACGACCTGCACCTCGAACCCGTCGGCGGCGGCTGCGACGCCGGCCGGGCCCAGGATGCGCGCGCCGGGGTTGGCGTCGAGGATGCGCTGCAGCTGGTCCGGCGTCCAGTGATCCGGATGCTCGTGCGTGATGACAACCGCGACCACGCCGTGCACGTCGCTCAACGGGCTCGTGAACCCGCCCGGGTCGATGACCAGCGCCTCGTCGTTCTTCTCGATCACCAGGCAGGCGTGCTCGTGCTTCGTGACCTTCATGGCTCCGAGCCTACGCCCGGCCCCAGCCCGGGCCGGAAATACCCCCAGGGGGTATGCTGTTCCCGTGATCGACGAACTGAAGAAGCGCGCGCTGCACCGCACGCGCATCCTGGAGGGACAGCTGCGAGGGCTGGAGAAGATGATCGCCGACGAGGAGTACTGCGTCGACATCGTCACCCAGTCGCTGGCCATCCAGAAGTCGCTGAAGAGCCTGAACAAGCTCGTGGTCGAGAACCACCTGCGCACCCACGTGGCGGAGATGTTCGCCGCCGGCGGGGACGACGCGCAGCGGGCCGTCGACGAGCTGTTGAAGGTGTACGAACTCGAGAACAACCGGAGCCACTGATGCAGCACCACCACCACGAGCACGACGCCGCGGCCCCAGAGCACCACGCGGCTCCTGAGGCCCTCGAAGGGGCTCACCACGGGCACCACGGCGAGGCCGCTTCGAGTGCCTCAGCGGCCGGGCACGACCACCACGCCGGCGGGCACGACCACGCTGGCGGGCACGACCACGCTGGCGGGCACGACCACGCTGGCGGGCACGACCACGCTGGCGGGCACGGCGACCAC
>DATMVL010000063.1:0-6729 GCA_035563175.1 Rhodoglobus sp.
GAAGGCGCCCGGCTTCGCGCTGCTGGGGACGCCCGGCTTCGAGGGCGACGTCTTCCTCGAGCTCAAGACCGTCGCCGACGTCGCGCTCGTCGGCTACCCGTCGGCGGGCAAGTCGAGCCTCATCGCCGCGATGAGCGCCGCCAAGCCGAAGATTGCCGACTACCCGTTCACGACCCTGCACCCGAACCTCGGCGTGGTCGAGGCCGGCGACGTGCGCTACACCGTCGCCGACGTGCCCGGCCTCATCGAGGGCGCCAGCGAGGGCAAGGGCCTGGGCCTCGAGTTCCTGCGGCACGTCGAGCGCTGCTCGGCGTTGCTGCACGTGCTCGACTGCGGCACGCTCGACCCCGGCCGCGACCCGCTCAGCGACCTCGACGTCATCCTCGGCGAACTCGCCGCCTACCCGGTGCCGGACGGTCAGATCCCGCTGCTCGAGCGCCCCCAGCTCGTCGCCCTCAACAAGGTGGACGTGCCCGAGGCGCGCGACCTCGCGGCGCTCGTGCGGCCCGACCTCGAAGAGCGCGGGTACCGCGTCTTCGAGGTGTCCGCCGTCTCGCGCGAGGGGCTGCGCGAGCTGTCGTTCGCGCTCGGCGCGCTGGTGGAGGCCGATCGCGCGGTGAAGGCCGCAGAGCCGGTGAAGCCGCGCATCGTGATCCGGCCGAGAGCCGTCGACGAGCGCGAGTTCTCGATCCGCGTCGAGGGCGGCACCTACGGCGACACCTACGTGGTCGTCGGAGCCAAGCCGGAGCGCTGGGTGGCGCAGACCGACTTCGAGAACGAGGAGGCCGTGGGCTACCTGGCCGACCGCCTCAACAAGCTCGGCATCGAGGAGGAGCTGTTCCGCGTCGGCGCGGTTCCGGGCTCGAAGGTCACCATCGGCGGCTGGGAGTTCGACTGGGAGCCCACGCTGCAGTCCGCCGCCGAGCTCATCGCCGGGCCCCGCGGCACGGACGCGCGCTTCGACTCGAACGACCGCCGCACCAACAAGCAGCGCCGCGACGAGTACACGGCGCTCATGGACGCGAAGGCCGCCGCCCGCGCCGAGCTGGAGGCCGAGCGGGAGGCGGGCATCTGGACGGGCGACGATGAGTGAGGTCGGCAGCCGCCGCGACGTCCGCGGCGCCCGCCGCATCGTCGTGAAGGTCGGGTCGTCGTCGATCTCCGGTCCGAACGCCGGCCAGATCGCGCCGCTGGTGGATGCTCTCGCCGCCGCCCACGCGCGTGGCAGCGAGGTCGTGCTGGTGTCCTCCGGCGCCATCGCCACCGGCATCCCGTTCCTCGAACTGGAGTCCCGACCGACGGATCTGGCCACCCAGCAGGCGGCCGCGGCCGTCGGGCAGAACGTGCTCATCCACCGCTATCAGCAGTCGCTCGACCGCTACGGCATCGTGGCGGGGCAGATCCTCCTCACCGCCGGCGACATGGAGAACCGCACCCACCGCAGCAACGCGCAGCGCGCGCTCGAGCGACTGCTGGGCCTGCGGATCCTGCCGATCGTCAACGAGAACGACACCGTCGCCACCCAGGAGATCCGGTTCGGCGACAACGACCGGCTCGCGGCGATGGTGTCGCAGCTCGTGCACGCCGATGTGCTCGTGCTGCTGAGCGACATCGACGCCCTGTACTCCCGGCCGCCCGCCGATCCGGGCGCCGAGCGCATCACCGAGGTGCCGTTCGACGACCATCTCGAGCGCGTGCAGTTCGGCGACATCGGCGCCGCGGGCGTCGGCACAGGGGGAGCGACCACGAAGGTGGCGGCGGCGAAGCTCGCCGCGGGCTCGGGCATCCCGGTGCTGCTGGCCTCGACCGGCGACGTCGGCCGCGCCCTCGAGGGCGAGCAGCTCGGCACCTGGTTCGAGGCCGCTCCGGCGGTCTAGCCGCGTAGCAGCGACCGCAGCGCCTGGATGGTGTCCGCGTCCTCAACGCGCTTGTCGTCGCGGTAGCGCTTCACCCGCGCGAACCGCAGCGCGATGCCGCCCGGGTAGCGGGTCGAGCGCTGCACTCCGTCGATGGCGATCTCGACGACGACCGCTGGAGCGATCCACACCGTTCCCGCCGTGCGGCGCACCTCGAGCTGCTGGAAGCGCTCGGTCTGCCAGCGCAGCAGCTCGTCGGTGAGGCCCTTGAAGGTCTTGCCGACCATGACGAGCCCGCCGGCCTCGCCGAACTCGCCCGCGGGATCGAGGGCGCCGAGGTGCAGGTTCGACAGCCAGTCCGAGCGGCGACCGGAACCCCACTCGGCGGCGAGCACCACCAGGTCGTAGGTGTGCACCGGCTTCACCTTGATCCACGCCGAGCCGCGGCGGCCGGCGGTGTAGGGGGAGCCGATCGCCTTCACCAGCACCCCCTCGTGACCGGCGGCGAGCGCGTCGGCGGCGACCGCTTCGGCGACGGCTGGGTCGTCGGTGACGCGGCCGGGCATGCGGAACTCCGGGGCGATGCGCTCGAGCTCCGCCAGCCGGGCGGAGAGCGGCTCGTCGAGCAGGTCGCGCCCGTCGACGTGCACCACGTCGAAGAACCGCGGATGCAGCACGATCTCGCGGGCAGCATCCGCCCCGAAGCGGGCCATGGTGTCCTGGAACGGGCGCGGTGCGCCGTCCTCGTCGAGCGCCAGAGTCTCGCCGTCGAGGATCACATCGTGCACGGGCATCCCGCGCACCAGTTCCACCACCTCCGGCAGCCGGTGGGTGACGTCGGCGAGGCTGCGGGTGAAGATGCGCACCTCGTCGCCGGCGCGGTGCACCTGGATGCGCGCGCCGTCGAGCTTGTACTCCACCGACGCCTCGCCCGTGGTCGCGAGCGCCTCCGCGGCCGACGCGGCGGTGGCGGCCAGCATCGGCAGCACCGGCCTCAGCACGCGCAGGCGGACCGCCGCGAGCTCGTCGAGGCTGCCGGTGAGCGCGAGGCGGGCGGTGGCGCCGAGGTCTCCGGAGAGCATGGCGGCGCGGCGCACGATCTCGCCGGGGCGGTCCGACGCCCGGGCGATCGCGTCGAGCAGCACGCCCTCGAGGGCGCCGGTGCGCAGCTCGCCGAGCAGCACCCGGGTCAGCAGATCCTGCTCGGCGTCGGTGGCCGAGCCGAGCAGCTCGCCGAGGGCGGCGGTGCGCTGGGTGGCGGAACCCGAGCCGCCGATGGCGGCGAAGCGATCCAGCGCCGCGTCGACGTCGAGCACCGTCAGCGAGGGTGACGCCGCCGGCGCGACCCTCGCGGCGGTGAGGCCGCGCCAGCCGATGCCGATGCGCCCCTGCCTCGGCCGGGCGAGCAGGAAGCCGACGGCGGGCTCGATCTCGTCCGGCTCCAGCCGCAGCAGCAGGGCGGCCAGGGCGTCGACCTTCGCGAGCCTCGAGCGGGTCGCGGCCACGGCATCCACGGTGGCGACCACCTCGTCGAGCAGCACGACCTCAGTCTGCCACCGACACCACGCAACCCCTCCGGCGGCGTCGGAGGGCTTGCCTAGCCTGGCTGCATGAGCGATAACGAGACCCTGGGCGCCCGCGGCGACGACGACAGCACGGCGAGCAAGGACCCGTCGGACTGGGTCACCGGCGACGAGCCGATGACCGGCGCGCAGCGCAGCTACCTCGACACGCTGGCCCGGGAGGCCGGCGAGGAGCTGCCCGCCGACCTCACCAAGGCGGAGGCGTCCGAGCACATCGAACGGCTGCAGCAGCAGACCGGCCGCGGCCAGTAGGCGACCGGGCCGGGCGGCTCAGGCCGGGTAGTTCGAGTTCTGCAGCAGCCCGGCCAGATGGGCCGCGTTCTTCGCCACGGTCGCGTTGGTCGCCGCGGTCTTCTCCGGGGTCGGCGAGACGTCGCGGTAGTCGGTGGCCTGCATGGCCTCGCCGTTCCAGTACGTCACACCCTGAGCCGGGATGGTGTAGCCGGTGTCGTTGAGCGCCTGGAACAGCTGCGACGAGATGTGGTGCGCACCGTCCTCGTTGCCGACGACGGCCGCGATCGCCACCTTGCCGAAGAGGATCGGCCGGTTATCGTCGTCCGTGACGCCGAGCTCGTTGTCGAGCCGCTCCAGCACGCGCATCGCGATGCTCGAGAGCTGGCCCATCCAGGTCGGCGTGGCGAGCACGAGGATGTCGGTGGCGAGCACCTGCTCGCGGATCGCCGGCCACGCGTCGCCGTCGCCCTCGTCATCGGTCACGCCCGGCTTCACGTCGTGGTCGACGACGCGGACGCTGGAGCCCGTGACGCCCTGCTGAGCGAGCTGCTCGAGCACCTGCGAGGCGATGAGCTCGGTGCTCGACTCCTGCGGTGAGGGCTTGAGCGTGCAGATGAGGGCGAGTGCGGTGAGTGCCATGACCCCAGTCCATGCCGGGCCGCCGGGCACCGCATAGCCCCTTGACGCGGTTCTAGACTCTCCCCATGTCCGAGACCCTCGTCGCCGCCCCCGCGCTCACCGACAAGCTCGAGGCCGCCCGCACGGCCGCGCGCGTGCTCGCCACGGCCACCACCGGGCAGAAGGACGCGGCGCTGCGCGCCATCGCCGACGCGGTGCTGCGCAACGAGAGCCGCATTCTGCCGGCGAACGAGCTCGACCTCGCCAACGGGCGCGAGAACGGTCTGAGCGAGGCGCTGCAGGATCGGCTGCGCCTGGACACGAAGCGTCTCGCCGGTCTGTCGACCGCGGTGCTGGAGATCGTCGGCCTGCCCGACCCGGTCGGCGACGTGGTGCGCGGCTCCACCCTGCAGAACGGGCTGCGACTCACCCAGGTGCGGGTGCCGTTCGGCGTGGTGGGTGCCATCTACGAGGCCCGGCCGAACGTGACCATCGACATCGCCGCGCTCGCGCTCAAGAGCGGCAACGCGGTCGTGCTGCGCGGCGGCTCGGCGGCCGAGCACACCAATCGCGTCCTGGTCCAGGTGATCCAGTCCGCGCTCGTCGAGTCCGGGCTGCCCGCCGAGGCGGTGCAGACCATCGACGAGTTCGGCCGCGAGGGCGCACAGCAGCTGATGAAGGCGCGCGGCTACGTCGACGTGCTCGTGCCGCGCGGCAGCGCGGGGCTCATCCAGTCGGTGGTCACCGAGTCGTCCGTGCCGGTGATCGAGACCGGGGCGGGCGTCGTGCACATCTTCCTCGAGCGCACGGCCGACGCCGGCAGCGCCGTCGACATCGTCCACAACGCCAAGACGCAGCGCCCGAGCGTCTGCAACACCGTGGAGACCCTGCTGGTGGATGCCGCGGGCGCCGACCGCCTGCTGCCGCCGGTGCTGCGCCGCCTGGCCGAATCGGGCGTCACGATCCACGGCGACGAGGCGACCCGCGCCCTGTTCCCGGATGCGGTGCCCGCCACGGAGGAGGACTGGGCGACCGAGTACATGTCGCTCGACCTCTCGGTGCGGATCGTGGCCGGTCTCGACGACGCGCTCGAGCACATCCGCCGGTACTCCACGAACCACACCGAGTCGATCCTCACCAACGACCTCGCGCAGGCGGAGCGCTTCCTCGCCGAGGTCGACTCGGCGGTGGTGATGGTCAACGCGTCGACGCGATTCACCGACGGCGGCGAGTTCGGCTTCGGCGCCGAGGTCGGCGTCTCGACGCAGAAGCTGCACGCCCGCGGGCCGATGGGGCTGCCCGAGCTCACCAGCACCAAGTGGCTGGTGCGCGGTGACGGCCAGGTGCGGGGCTAGACTCGACCCATGCTGCACGCCCTGACGTTCGTGGCCGAGGCTCACGAGGAGCTCGCACCGCTCATCATGGAGCCGCTGGCGTTCGCCGCCGTCGCGGCCGCCGTGTTCACGCTGCTGGGCTTCGTCACCTGGAGCTTCCGCGATGTCGCGAACCGGCACAGCGAGAAGTGGAACAACGGCGGCGGCAGCCACGGATCCGGTCACTGAGACCGGCTCCCGCAGCATGACCGACGTCGCCATCAGGAGACCGCGTGTCGGCGTCATGGGCGGGACCTTCGATCCCATCCACAACGGCCACCTGGTGGCGGCCAGCGAGGTGCAGCAGCAGTTCGACCTCGACGAGGTGATCTTCGTCCCGACGGGCGAGCCGTACATGAAGCGCACGGTCACCGACAGCGAGCACCGCTATCTCATGACGGTGATCGCGACCGCTGCGAACAACCGGTTCACGGTCAGCCGGGTCGACATCGACCGCGACGGCCCGACCTACACGATCGACACCCTGCGCGACATCCGGAAGGCCCGTCCGCACGCGGATCTGTTCTTCATCACCGGCGCCGACGCGGTCGCGCAGATCCTGGAATGGAAGGACGTGGGGGAGATCTGGACCCTCGCGCACTTCATCGCGGTCTCCCGGCCAGGTCACAGGCTCACCATTAGCGGATTACCCAAGCAGGGCGTAAGCTCCCTTGAAGTGCCGGCGCTGGCGATCTCGTCCACGGATTGCCGGGACCGGGTCAGCCGGGGATTCCCGGTCTGGTATCTCGTTCCCGACGGCGTGGTGCAGTACATCGCCAAACACCACCTCTATCGGAGTGCCTCATGACGACGTTCGACCCGCAGCCGCAGTCGCGGCGCGCTGTTCGTCAGAACGAGCGCGCCGACAACGACGCCTCGTTCCACGGCTTCACCGACCCGAAAGGCGTGTTCGGCGACGGCGTCGACATGTGGGACACGACGGCCCGTCGCGCCGCGCAGCTGCCGCAGTCGAACAGCCGCCCCGAGGCGCCGTCGACCGGCCGCCGTGCCGCCGCGCCCCAGCAACCCGCCGCCGAGCCGCTGACCTACGCGACGCAGAACCGG
>DATMVL010000064.1:0-4358 GCA_035563175.1 Rhodoglobus sp.
CACGAACGCCGCGACCTCCCAGCCGCCGTCGGCGTTCAGGCCGAGCGCCACATGCGACCACTGCGGCTGGAAGCTCTCGCGGCGCATGAACGTCAGCCACTTCTCCTCGTTCACCGGCTGGCTGCCCCAGTGGTCGAGGAACGCCTCGTTGCGCGCCTGCCAGGTGGCGTCCCACAGGTCCTCGGTGAGCGGCTCGAGCCGCACGCCCTCCGGCAGCGGACGGTCCGGGATGGGCTGCGCCAGATCCCGACGCAGGTCCAGGAAGTAGCGCGCGGCCTCGTACCCGGTGCGCTCCACGAGGCGCTGCGCCGTCACCGCTCCGCCGTCCGCGTAGACCATCAGCCACCCCGGCAGCTCGGCGTCGGAGGTCGCCAGCAACTCCAGCCCGCGACTCTCCTGCCAGGCGAGCAGGGTGCGCCCGATCCCGCGGCCGCGCGCCTGCGGGTGCACGCCGCCGAACAGGTAGCAGCGCACCAGCGTGTCCTGCACCGGCGAGAGCTCGACGACGCCCCAGGCCACGACCCTGCCGTCGGCGGCCGCGACGAGCGTGTCCCGCCCGGGATCCATGTGCGACTGCTCGAAGTTCTCGGCGACGTCCTCGCGCGGCGCGGTGTAGCGGGGGTGGTCGACCTCCGCGATCGCGGCCTCGAGCTCGACGATCGCGTCGATGTCGTCGGCCGTCGCGGGTCGCCACACCACCCCGTCGGCGTCGGCCGGCAGTTCGACGGCGGCGGGCGCGGGCACGCGGAGGCGCAGCGGCTCGGTCATGGGTTAAACAGTACGACCCCGCCCTGATCGGGCGGGGTCGTACCGGCAGCGCGGCTGCGGACTACTTGGCGTCGTCCTGCGCGTCGGCGTCGGCGACCTCGTCGGCCACCGTCTCGTTCTCGACGTCGCCGGTCTCCTCGGCAGCCACCGTCTCCTCGGTGAGCGCCTCGTCGGCGGCCGGCGTCTCCGGCTCCTCCGGGGTCTCGGAGATCGTCGTGGCCTCGTCGGTCTCGGTCTCGGCGGGGGTGCTCGCCGCCGCGGCCGGCTTGGCGGCCTTGCGCTTCGGCGTCACCGGCTCGAGCACGAGCTCGATCTGCGCCATCGGCGCGTTGTCGCCCTTGCGCGGGCCGAGCTTCGTGATGCGGGTGTAGCCGCCCTCACGGTTCTCGACGAGCGGCGCGATCTCGGTGAAGAGCTCGTGCACGACCGACTTGTCGCCGATGACCGACAGCACCCGGCGACGGGCGTGCAGGTCGCCGCGCTTGGCGAACGTGATCAGGCGCTCGGCCAGCGGGCGCAGGCGCTTGGCCTTCGTCTCGGTGGTCTTGATCGACTTGTGCGTGAACAGCGCCGCAGCGAGGTTCGCGAGCAGCAGGCGCTCGTGCGCCGGTCCGCCGCCGAGACGCGGGCCCTTGGTGGGGGTAGGCATGGTGGATTCTCCCGTGGTTCTCTACGCCGGATCAGGCGTTGTCGTCGTCGTAGCCGCCGTAGAAGTGGGCGCCGTCGAAGCCGGGCACGCTGTCCTTGAGCGAGAGGCCCATCTCCACCAGCTTGTCCTTCACCTCGTCCACCGACTTCTGACCGAAGTTGCGGATGTTCATGAGCTGCGTCTCGCTGAGGGCGACCAGCTCGCTCACGGTGTTGATGCCCTCGCGCTTGAGGCAGTTGTAGCTGCGCACCGACAGGTCGAGGTCCTCGATGGGCATCGACAGCTCGCTCGAGAGCACGGCGTCGACCGGCGCGGGGCCGATCTCGATGCCCTCGGCGGCGGTGTTCAGCTCGCGGGCCAGGCCGAACAGCTCGGTCAGCGTGCGACCGGCCGAGGCGACGGCGTCGCGCGGGGTGATCGCCGGCTTGGTCTCGACGTCGACGACCAGGCGGTCGAAGTCGGTGCGCTCGCCGGCGCGGGTGGCCTCGACCTTGTACGTGACCTTGAGCACGGGCGAGTAGATCGAGTCGACCGGGATCTGGCCGGCCTCGTTGAACTCGCTGCGGTTCTGGGTCGCCGAGACGTACCCGCGGCCGCGCTCGATGGTGAGCTCGAGCTCGAAGCGGGCGGTGTCGTTGAGCGTGGCGATGACCAGCTCCGGGTTGTGGATCTCCACGCCGGCCGGGGCCGAGATGTCGGCCGCGGTGACCTCGCCGGCGCCCTGCTTGCGCAGGTAGGCGGTGATCGGCTCGTCGTGCTCGCTGCTCACGACCAGGTTCTTGATGTTGAGGATGATCTCGGTGACATCCTCCTTCACCCCCGGCACGGTGCTGAACTCGTGCAGCACGCCGTCGATCCGGATGCTGGTGACCGCCGCGCCCGGGATGGACGACAGCAGGGTGCGGCGCAGGGAGTTGCCGAGGGTGTAGCCGAAGCCGGGCTCGAGCGGCTCGATGACGAACCGGGAGCGGAACTCCGACAGGTTCTCCTCGGAGAGGGTGGGGCGCTGTGCGATGAGCACTGTGATTCCTTTCGGCGAGGGTCCGCTATATGACCCTGAAATCGCGGCGGGTGGCTGGCCCGCCGGGTATTGAGTTGTGGAAGGTACTGGGGCGCGCGCGTCACCGGTGATCGAGCGGAGTCAGGTCTCGGCTGCGCTCGATCACCGGTAGAGCACTAGACGCGGCGGCGCTTGGGCGGGCGGACGCCGTTGTGGGCCTGGGGGGTCACGTCGTTGATCGACCCGACCTCGAGACCGGCGGACTGCAGCGAGCGGATCGCCGTCTCGCGGCCCGAACCCGGACCCTTCACGAAGACGTCGACCTTCTTCATGCCGTTCTCCTGCGCCTTGCGCGCGGCGGCCTCGGCGGCCATGCCCGCGGCGTAGGGGGTCGACTTGCGCGAACCCTTGAACCCGACGTCGCCACCGGACGCCCAGGCGATGACCGCACCGGACGGGTCGGTGATCGAGACGATCGTGTTGTTGAACGTCGACTTGATGTGGGCCTGGCCCACGGCGATGTTCTTCTTCTCCTTGCGGCGCGGCTTGCGGCCCGCGGAGGCCTTCGGAGCGGCCATTACTTCTTGCCTGCCTTCTTCTTGCCGGCGACGGTGCGCTTCGGGCCCTTGCGGGTGCGGGCGTTGGTCTTGGTGCGCTGACCGCGAACCGGGAGGCCGCGGCGGTGACGGAGGCCCTCGTACGAGCCGATCTCGACCTTGCGGCGGATGTCGGCCTGCACCTCACGGCGGAGGTCGCCCTCCACCTTGTAGGTGCCCTCGATGAAGTCGCGGAGTGCGACGAGCTGGTCGTCGGTCAGATCCTTGACGCGGATGTCACCGGAGATCCCGGTCTCCTTGAGGGTCTGAAGCGCGCGAGTGCGGCCGACCCCGTAGATGTAGGTGAGCGCCACTTCCACGCGCTTGTCGCGCGGGATGTCGACGCCGGCGAGACGTGCCATGGTGGCTGCTCCTGGTGGTCGTGGAGGTGTGGAGCACTGCCGGTGCCCGGGCCTCCCGACCCGAGGTGTCCCCCGCTTGCGCGGGTTCCTGGTGATGCCTGTGGGTGTTCAGTTGTGAAAGCTGCGGATCAGCCCTGGCGCTGCTTGTGGCGCGGGTTGCTCTTGCAGATGACCATGACGCGGCCGTTGCGACGGATCACCTTGCAGTGGTCGCAGATGGGCTTGACGCTGGGGTTGACCTTCATGATGTTTCTCTTCTCGCTGTCATCGTTCCCGCACCTCGCGGTGCCGGGTCGTTACTTCTCAGCAGCGCTGCAGTCCGGGCGGACTTACTTGTAGCGGTAGACGATGCGGCCGCGGGTGAGGTCGTACGGGCTGAGCTCGACGACCACGCGGTCCTCCGGGAGGATCCGGATGTAGTTCTGGCGCATCTTGCCGGAGATGTGAGCGAGCACCTTGTGCCCGTTCGTCAGCTCCACCCGGAACATCGCGTTCGGGAGGGCCTCCAGGACCGAGCCCTCGAGCTCGATCACGCCGTCTTTTTTCGCCATACCTCTACTAGTGCTTTGCTGATCTGCGGGGATTGTGGTGCGCGGGCAGCGGAAAGCCGCCGGAAGGCACCAAGGGTCAACACTAGCGTCTCCGGGCGTGTCGCGCCACTCGGCGCCGGATTCCGTGGCAGCCGTGAGCGAACACCGCGGTCGATCGGCGGCCGAGTTCCGCGTTTTCCGTCGGATCCCCCTGTTTCATACGCGGACGCCGACGCAAGACGCCGAGTTCCGCGCACGAGCCGCGTGGCGCGGCCTCAGAGCCCGGCGCGCACCGAGTCGACGGCGGCGACGGCGCCCTCGTAGAGGTCGTCGTCGGGCGTCAGGCCCATGACCTCACGCACGAGGTCGGTGCCGTCCCGCAGCATCGCCTGCAGCCGCACGGCCTCCTCGTCGCCGGGCGCGTCGAAGCGCAGCGCGGCGGCCATCGCCCCG
>DATMVL010000065.1:0-6457 GCA_035563175.1 Rhodoglobus sp.
GCGGTGCTGGTCGCGCGGCGCGCGCCCGGGGGCAGCCGGCGCTTCGCGCGCGTGACCGGCGTCGCGCTCGCCGCGGTCATCCTCGCGGTCGTCGCCGCCGGCATCCTGCACATCACCGTCTGGAACCCGCTCGCGAAGGTGCCCGGCATGACGCTCGACGAGATCTACTCGACCCTGCGGAGCGCGAACGAGCTGCCGCCGCCGGTGTTCCTGACGGTCTGGGCGCTGAGCGGCGCAGTCTCCGCTGTCGGAGTGCTCGTGCTGGCGTTCGCACCGACGCGGCGCCTGCGCGCCGCCGCGTCCACGCGACGTGTCGCCGGCGTCGCGCTGGCAGGGATCGCCGGAACGGCGCTCTCGGTGTGGGTCGCCGGCTTCAGCATGGGCATGGGCATCGCCGACACCTTCATGACGAGCGGGGCCGATGCGGCCGGCACCGGCACGCTGCTGGTGTTCATCGGGGTCGCCGCGGGCATCCCGGCCGTGCTGCTCGCCCTCGTTCCAGGGCCGGTGGCGGGGCGGGTCGAGAACGCCCAGCCGTAGACCGTAGGGTCTATCGAGTGGGTCTCGTATTCGGCACGATCGCGGCGACGCTCGCGGTGCTGCTCGTCTGGGGTCTGGTGTCCCCGCGCAGTCAGTGGCGGGTGCTGCGCAGCTGGTCGGTCGACGACGTGCACCGGTACGAGCCGGGCGGCACGGCGGTCGGCCTGACCCGCCTGGCGTCGGGGGTCGGCCTCGCCGGGCTCGCCGCCGTGGGTCTCGTGGGCGCCGGCTCCATCGTCGCCGGACTGCCCAAACCGCCGCCGCTGCCGAGCGCGGTGGAGGAGATGTGGGGCGCCCCACCGCCGCACCTGCTGAACCGGGTGTTCTTCGCGTCGTCGCAGCCGCGCGGCGACCTGCTCGACGTGCCGGTGCTCGGCTATCAGACGTTCGACGAGGGCATCCCGAACTACCTGCTCGACGTGCCGGCCTTCAGCCGTCTCGGGAACGAGGACGTGCCCGGACTGATCGGCGACGAGCCCGATCTCGGCACCTCCGCGATCGGCCAGGCCAACCTGCTGGTGCAGGTGCGCGGCCCGATCCTGTGCATCCCGCGGGACGTCGTCGTCGCCGAGACCGAGACGACGGTGCAGATCGGGATGTACTACGGCCTGCCGGACGCCGGCGGGAACCCGGTCGACCACCTGGCGGGTTGCCGCGCCGACGATCCGCTCACCGCGTCGCTGCTCATCCCCGTCCAGCTCTCCGGACCCGTGCTCGACCGCACGGTCATCGACATGACCGGGGCCGAGATCCCGTACGTCGAGCCGGTGGAGTGACGCCGGACTAGCCGGGTCGCGTCATCGACATCACGTCGAGCGCGGTGTCGAGCTGCTCGAGCGTGATCTCGCCGCGCTCCACGAAGCCGAGGTCGACCACGGCGTCGCGCACCGTGATGCCCTTCGCGACCGAGTGCTTGGCGATCTTCGCCGCGGCCTCGTAGCCGATGATCTTGTTCAGCGGGGTGACGATCGAGGGCGACGACTCGGCGAGGGCGAGCGCGCGGGTGAGGTTCGCCTCGAGCCCGTCGACGGTCTTGTCGGCGAGCACGCGGGTCGAGTTCGCGAGCAGCCGGATCGACTCCAGCAGCGCGGTGCCCATCACCGGGATGGCCACGTTGAGCTCGAAGCTGCCGGACGCCCCGGCCCACGCGATGGTGGCGTCGTTGCCGACGACCCGGGCGCACACCATGAGCACGGCCTCCGGGATCACCGGGTTGACCTTGCCGGGCATGATCGACGACCCCGGCTGCAGGTCCGGGATGTGCAGCTCGCCGAGGCCGGTGTTCGGCCCGGAGCCCATCCAGCGCAGGTCGTTGCAGATCTTGGTGAGCGAGACCGCGATCACGCGCAGCGCACCGGACGCCTCGACCAGGCCATCGCGCGCGCCCTGAGCCTCGAAGTGATCCTCGGCCTCGGTGATCGGCAGACCCGAGTCGCTCGCGAGCTCGGCGATCACGGCCTGCGGGAAGCCGAGCGGAGTGTTGATGCCCGTGCCGGTCGCGGTGCCGCCGAGCGGCACCTCGGCGACGCGTGGGATGGTGGCGCGCACGCGCTCGATGCCGAGCCTGATCTGGCGGGCGTAGCCGGCGAACTCCTGGCCGAGGGTGACCGGCGTCGCATCCATGAGGTGGGTGCGGCCCGACTTCACGGCCGTCTTCCACAGCTCGGCCTTGGTCTCCAGCGACGCGGCGAGGTGCTCCAGCGCCGGGATGAGGTCGTGCAGCAGCGCCGCGGTGACGGCGACGTGCACCGAGGTGGGGAACACGTCGTTCGACGACTGCGAGGCGTTGACGTGATCGTTGGGATGCACGGCCGAGCCGAGCGCGCGGCTGGCGAGCGTGCTCAGCACCTCGTTCATGTTCATGTTCGACGAGGTGCCGGAGCCGGTCTGGTACGTGTCCACCGGGAAGTGCTCGTGGTGCTGCCCGCCGATCACGGCCTCGGCCGCGCCCACGATGGCGTCGGCCACGCCCTGGTCGAGGATGCCCATGCGCCCGTTCACGATGGCGGCGGCGCGCTTGATGCGCGCGAGCGCCACGATCTGCGCCGACTCGAGCCCGGAGCCAGAGATCGGGAAGTTCTCGACGGCACGCTGCGTCTGGGCGGCGTAGAGCGCGTCGGCGGGTACC
Organism: Rhodoglobus sp.; assembly: GCA_035563175.1. GTDB lineage: Bacteria > Actinomycetota > Actinomycetes > Actinomycetales > Microbacteriaceae > Rhodoglobus. The sequence goes on from DATMVL010000065.1 coordinate 2,669, forward strand.
CGCACCTCGCCCATGGTGTCGTGCTCGATGCGGAAGCCCTGCTGGGGCGTGGTGTCGCTCACTGCGTCCTGGTCCTTCACTGATGTTCGCGGGATGGGGGAGTGGTCAGACCGTGCCGACGACGACGTCGGGCTCGACGCGCCCCTCGACGAGGCGGTAGTTGGCGCCGACGACGGCCAGCGTGCCGGCGGCGACGGCGTCGGAGATCAGCTCGGACTCCTGCAGCAGCTGCCCGACGGTGTTGCGCAGATGCGTCCGCCCGACGACGGTGGGGTCGTCGGTGTCCGCCTCCCGCACGCTCGGCACGATCTGCTCGACGAGGCGGTGGATGTGGGCGGGCAGCGGCGTGGCGTCCGGCTTGCTCTGGTCGATGGCGGCCTGCACGGCGCCGCAGCTGTCGTGACCGAGCACGACGATGAGGTTCACGCCGAGCACGCCCACGGCGTACTCGAGCGAGCCGACGACCGAGTCGGACACCACCTGGCCGGCGTTGCGCACCACGAACAGGTCGCCGAGGCCCTTGTCGAAGATGATCTCGGCGGCGAGCCGCGAGTCGCTGCAGCCGAACAGCGCGGCGTCGGGCCGCTGGCGGGGCGCCGTCTCGGTGCGCCGGTCGACGTCCTGCCGGGGATGCCGCGGCTCGCCGGCGACGAACCGCTCGTTGCCGCGCACCATGCGCTCCCATGCCTTGGCCGGAGTGGGCACGGTCATCCTTCCTCTGCGACGGCTGATGCCAGAGTCTCGAACTCGGCGTCGGGGGCGGTGCCATGCAGCACCAGCAGGTCGTCGCCCGACTCGGCCGACAGGATGTAGGCGTAGTTGCCGGTGTCCGACTGGTCGCGGCGGTCGTAGACCGCCCACTCGAGTCCGCCGATGGCGGCGGTGCCGGTCGGGCGGGCGCCGTCGACCGCGCCCGCCAGCCAGGTCTCGTTGGCGTCGATGCCCTGGTCGAAGCCGACGTACTGCCCGGTCGGCGTCACGAACCCGATCGTCCAGGTGCGCACGCCGCCCTCGGTGTCGAGCCGGGCGCCGTTGGCGTTCCACCCGTCCGGCAGCTGGGGCGCGATCACGTCCTCACCCGACTCCTGCGCGATCGAGCGGTAGTCGACGGGCTCGGGCGCGGGGGGTGTCGGGCGTACGACGACCACGATGAGGAACAGCACGATGAGCAGCGACGCCGCCGTCGCCACCACCAGGTTGAACGCGGTCTGGTTCGAGCGGCGGCGCGCCGAGGCCTCGGCCTTGCGCTGCGCGGTCTCCTCGGGCGTCTCGGGCCGGCCGAGCTCCGCGACGATGCGGGGTCCTCTCGCCACGCTCAGTCCTCCGCGGCCGCGGAACGGGCCGCATCCAAGCGCTTGCGGGCGCCGACCAGCCACTCCTCGCAGCGGGCGGCGAGCGCCTCGCCGCGCTCCCAGAGCTGCAGCGACTCCTCGAGGCTCGACGCACCCTGCTCGAGCTCGGAGACGACCCTGATGAGCTCGTCCCGCGCCTGCTCGTAGCTCAGCTCGCTGACGTCCGCGGTCACGAGTCCGATCCTACCGAAGCGGCCTCCACGGTCGCCGAGACGGTCCCCACCGCCACCGTCACCTTCAGCGCGGTGCCGGCCGGGGCATCCGCCGCAGACCGCAGCGCGGTGCCGTCGGGCAGCTGGGCGATCGCGTAGCCGCGCTCGAGCACATGCCGGGGCGACAGCGTGCGCAATCGCCCGGTGAGCTCGGCGACCGAGGTGTGCGAGCGCTCGACGCACCGGTCGATGAGCTCCCGGCTGCGGGCGACGTGGCGGGTGAGCTCGTCCGCCCGGGTGTCGATCAGCCGCACCGGGTCGGCGAGCACCGGCCGCGTGCGCAGCGCCTCGACGCGGTCGACCTCGACCGCGATGCGCTGGGTGACCCGGGCGCGCATGCCGGCGCGTGCCTGTTGCACCCGCGAGAGCTCCTCGGCGACGTCGGGCACGACCCGCTTCGCCGCATCGGTGGGGGTGGATGCCCGCAGGTCGGCCACCTCGTCGAGCAGGGGCCGGTCGGCCTCGTGCCCGATGGCGGAGACCAGCGGGGTGGTGCAGGCCGCCGCCGCACGGACGAGGGCCTCGTCGCTGAACACCAGCAGGTTCTGGAAGTCGCCGCCGCCGCGCGCGATGATGATGACGTCGACCTCGGGGTCGGCGTCCAGCTCCCGGATCGCGCGCGTCACGTCGGCGGCGGCGCGGTCGCCCTGCACCGCCGCGTGACGCACCCGGAAGCGCACCGACGGCCACCGCAGCTGAGCGTTGCGCAGCACATCCTTCTCGGCGTCCGAATCCTTGCCGGTCACCAGCCCGATGCAGCGGGGCAGGAACGGCAGGAGGCGTTTGCCCTCGAACAAGCCCTCGGAGCGCAGCTGCTGCCGCAGCCGCTCGAGCCGTTCGAGCAGGTCGCCGAGCCCGACGTGCCGCATGTCGAACACGCGCATGGTCAGCGTGCCGCCCTTGAGCCAGTAGTCGGGCTTCACCAGCGCGACCACCCGGTCGCCCTGCTTGAGGTCGTCGGGCAGGCGCGCCTTCACCGACGACCAGATCGTGAACGAGATCGTGACGTCGTCGTCGCAGTCCTTGAGCTTGCCGTAGACGTTGCCGCCGGAGGCGCCCCACTGGGTGATCTCGCCCTCGACCCAGGCGGTACCGAGGCGCTCGATCCAGCCCTTGATCTTGCTCGAGAACAGGGAGACACCCCAGGGCGCGTCGACCGTCGGCGGCGGGGTCTGGATCGTCACCCCGAAAGGGTACGGGATGCCCCGGACTCAGGCCCCGGACAGCCCGCTTCGGTAGAATCCACAGCCGTGACCACCATCGGCAACGGGGGCGCCGCCGCGCTCGACATCCCGCGCGTGCCCGCGCAACGCGGCCGGCTTCGGGATACCCCCGTCGCCGGCACCAAGCGGGTGCTGCTCGCGGCACCGCGCGGCTACTGCGCGGGCGTCGACCGCGCCGTCGTGGCGGTGGAGAAGGCGCTCGACCGTTTCGGCGCCCCGGTGTACGTGCGCAAGCAGATCGTGCACAACATCCACGTGGTCTCCACGCTCGAGCGCAAGGGCGCGATCTTCGTCGACGACGTGGGCGAGGTGCCGCCCGGCTCGCATGTCGTGTTCAGCGCGCACGGCGTCTCGCCGGCCGTCGTGCAGGGGGCCGCGGATCGCGGACTCGACGCCATCGACGCCACCTGCCCGCTCGTGACGAAGGTGCATCGCGAGGCGACCCGGTTCTCGAAGGCCGGCCGCCACATCCTGCTCATCGGTCACGCCGGCCACGAGGAGGTCGAGGGCACCATGGGCCACGCGCCCGAGCAGACCACGTTGGTGAACGGTCCCGGCGACGTCGCCGGCATCGAGGTCGACGACCCGGACAACCTGGTGTGGCTGTCGCAGACCACCCTCAGCGTCGACGAGACGATGGAGACGGTGCGGATGCTGCGGGCGAAGTTCCCGAACCTGCAGGATCCGCCGAGCGACGACATCTGCTACGCCACGCAGAACCGCCAGGTTGCGATCAAGAAGGTGGCGAAGGACGCCGACCTCGTGATCGTCGTGGGCAGCCCGAACAGCTCCAACACCGTCCGGCTCGTCGACGTGGCGCTCGAGCACGGCGCCAAGGCCGCGCACCGCGTCGACTACGCCAGCGAGATCCAGCAGGAGTGGCTGGAGGGCGTCGAGACCGTCGGCGTCACCAGCGGTGCCTCGGTGCCCGAGGTGCTCGTGCAGGAGGTGCTCGCCGACCTCGCGGACGCCGGCTTCGGCCGGGTCGAGACGGTGGTGACG